>JBGYPO010000047.1:0-7289 GCA_041838435.1 Aliicoccus sp.
GGTTCTAAAATCATCGAGTTGTGGCTAAACACAGATTTTCAATCTCCACAACAAAAAAACCGCAAACAAAGATATAATCTCTGTTCGCGATTTCTTTATAGACACTAATATTTAGAATGGTCCTAACTGTATAACCTGCGCAATCGCAACAAATATAATTCCCAGACCAACCTGTATTAAGAAGTACGGCATAATCCATTTCAACCATTTACCATAAGAAATTCCGGCGATAGATAATCCGGCGAGTAACACGCCAAACGTTGGCACGACTAGATTCGCAATACCGTCACCGAGTTGGAAGGCAAGTACTGCTGTTTGTCTTGTGATACCAAGCAAATCTGACAGTGGTGCCGTGATTGGTATCGTAAGTGCCGCCTGTCCTGAGCCTGACGGAACAAAGAAGTTAATAAATAACTGCGTGATAAACATCCCGATTGCTGCGATTGAGGCAGGTAAATTATTCAATAAGTTACTTGCAAAGTTTAATACGACATCCAGCATGTAACCATCTTCCATGACGACAACAATCGCACGTGCGAAACCAATGATGAGTGCACCCATTGCGATATCTTTCGCACCTTGTACGAATCCGTCTCCAATATCATTCAACTTAAGACGACTAATAAGTCCCATAACAACACCAGCAACTAGAATCGTTGCACTAATTTCTCCAACGTACCATTCATGCACAATAACACCATAGACCAATAACCCTATCGCGATGACAAATACAATTATTGAAATTAGATGACGTAGTGGCATCTTAAAATCCCAATCAATCTTCTCGTCGCTTTCTTCGAGAGATTCATATTTACCGTTAATTGCCAGATCTGGATTTTTCTTAACTTTCTTAGCATGTCGCACAATATAAGCCACAGTCAAAATATAGAACGAGATAAAAATCGGCACCCGCATTTCCCAACCGGACATATAAGGAAGTTCAGCAATAGTCTGAGCAACCCCTACTGTATAAGGGTTTGTTAGAGCGGATGTAAAACCAACACCAAGTACGCCTAGGAATATAACTCCAACTGCGGTCATGGCATCAAACCTTAATGCAATCATTAATGGAATAATAATAGGTATGTAAACAAGTGTTTCTTCAGCTAATCCAATAAATGATCCAAGTAGAGCAAATACAAGTATTAACAATGAAATTAAGACGTAGGCTTGTCCCTTAAACAAAGACACCAGTCTTTTTATCATTGAGTCAAGTGCGCCGGTGCGGTGCATAATACCAATCGCACCACCGAATATAAATACGGTAAATACTATATCAGCACTCTGTACTAAACCTGTATGGAAGCTCATAAATATATCAAGCACTGATATATTCTCAGCATCAACATTTTCAAATGTTCCCGGTACAACGACCGTCCTGCCTTCAACTTCAGCGCGATCAAATTGACCGCTTGGTAAGAAATATGAGAGTACTGCAGTAACAATTACAATTATAAACATTAGAACAAATGGGTTTAGTCCAACGCTTTTCTTTTTATCGTCTTCAACATCATCAACTGCTGGTTTATTTTTTTCTTCTTCAACCATATTGTATCCTCCTCATTTTATTTCTATTACTCTATTCTTGCATAAATCCTGCATAATATAAAGCAAAAAATTAAATTCGGATTGATATTACATTAAAAAAGCATTAACAATTTACATCGCATCAACGATATCTATACCGAGCAACGCCATTGCATCGACGATATTTTTAGACACTAATTCCAACAAATACTTTTTGCTAACTTCATTCTCAGCTCCGATAATACGCGTGTTTCCGTAGTATGTATTAAAGTGACGGCACAGTTGCATGATGTAACGGGTAAGTAAAGATGGCGCATATTTACTCGACGCTTCCGCAAGAATATTTGGATATGTAGACAAGTGATTAATTATCGGCCACATAGATTCTTCATAGATAAAACCCTCGCTTGTGCCTGCATCTTCACCCTTCTTGAGAATAGATTGGATACGTGCATTCGTATAGTTAATGTACACTGCGGTGTCACCTTCGAATTCCACCATTTCACTAATATTAAATTCATAACTATTATTTCGGTCGTATTTTAAATCATGATACTTAAGCGCACCAATTGCGAGCGTTTCTGCAACTGAATCTAAATCATTAATCGATGAGCCTTTCTCTTTCATCACTTCAAGCACCTGCGTCTTCACTTCATCTACAATATCTTCAAGGAGTAACACCTTACCTCGACGCGTAGACATTTTTTTGCCGTCTTTTAAAATAAGACCAAACGCAACGTGTTCAATATCTATATCAATACTCATTTTTTCAATGACTGCGGCAAGTTGCTTGAAATGAATCGCTTGCTCATGTCCGACAACATAGAGTAAGTGATCTGGCGAATGATGTTCAATGCGATTAAGGACAGCAGCAATATCACGTGTAATATATAATGATGAACCGTCACGCTTTTTAATGAGTGCAGGTGGCATATCTTCCAGTGGAACAATGTATGCACCGTCATCAAACTTCAGTAATCCTTTGTCTTCAAGCAATGTATTGACATATTCAAGCTGGTCATTGTAAAAAGCTTCACCTTGAACTTTATCGAAAGTAATATCAAGACGATCATATAGAACTTGGAATGTTTCGAGTGAGACAGTTCTGAACCAATCCCACAGTTCGAGCATCTCAGCGTCGCCCTGCTCTAGCAATGAAAATGCATGACGCCCTTTATCGGCAAGGCTTGGCTCCTCTTTCTCTTCTTCATTGATTCTGACATATAATTTAAAGAGTTCCGGGATTGGATTCGCACGCACTGCTGCCTCGTCTCCCCACATTTTGTAAGCGACAATCAATTTTCCAAACTGCGTACCCCAGTCACCCAGGTGATTGATACCGACGACGTCAGCCCCTTGGCTTTGGAGTAACTTTTTCAACACATCACCGAGAATCGTTGCTCTAAAATGTCCCATTGAAAATGGTTTCGCGATATTCGGGCTTGAAAAATCAATGACAAATGTCTGGTCTTTGAATATATCCGACTGTCCAAATGCAGGGGATTCAATATCTTCAAGCATCTTGACAGCCACTACTGAGTGATTGAGGTGAACGTTTAAGAAACCACCGATGACTGAAATCTCATTGATAATGGGATGTGTAACTTTATCGGCGAGTTCAGCAGCAATAATTTGAGGTGACTTGCGCATCAATTTTGCTAAACGAAACGTTGGGAACGCATAATCCCCATGGGTTGTGTCTGCAGGCACCTCTACTAATTGTTCTAGTTCTTCTAATGTTAAATGCTCACTTAAATGTGTGTGTAGTGCTTGTGCAATAATTTTTTTCATAAATAACCCTCCTAAAAAATAAAAACAACCCACCTCTAAAAAAGAGGTGAGTTGCTCACGGTACCACTCTGTATATACTCTGATTGTTAACGATGTTGCCACCGATCAAAAACGTAACGCGGTTCATTTGATTGCCATGCCAGGCTTCCACCATCCCCGGCTCGCTAATGATTTTCATCAAACTACTCTTTTACATGTATATTAAATTATAAAATATTATAGCATATAATCTGAGTGTTCACGCGATTATTTAAAGCGCGTGTGAATATTGTTGCGCTTTAAAGTAGGGTAGGTAAATTCATGGAGTTCTAGGCTCAGCGCGATGTTTCGTGTTTCAAATACATGATTAAGGTGGGTTGATACTGAGTCAAAGAGTGACTCTGATATTATCTCCTTCTCAGCTTCACTGCGGCCAGCGCCGATCTTAAGCACAAGATGAATAAAAGCGTCGTCTGCCTGACCATCTGCAATGAGATAATCTTCATGCTTCACGGCGCGAATCCGTAAACCACCGACAGGGATGATATCCGGAAACTGTAACAGTGCATCTTGGGCGACGCCCAATACGTCACGAATATTTATTTCCTGCGTCAGGTTGTCGGTATATTCAATGTATAAATGAGGCATAATTATGCCTCCCACGGTGGTGCAATGATTGTGTTTTTGAGACGCCCGACACCTTCAACCTCTGTAATAACAATGTCGCCAACTTTCGTATCAACGGAACCTTTCGGCGTGCCGGTTAAAATGATATCCCCTTCTGATAAAGTCATAAATCCGCTTAAATATTCTATTAAAAATGGAATAGAGAATATCATATCTTTTGTAGATCCAGTTTGTACAATCTCGCCGTTCACTTCTGTCTTTAGCTTCAAATTCATCGGGTCATCGATGTCTTTTTTATCGACAAAGTAGGGACCAATAGGTGTCCCGGTGTCTCTGTTCTTCACGCGTAGATTTGGTCTGTAGTAGTTCTCCAAATAATCACGGAGCGCGTAATCATTAGCAACAGTATAGCCACTGACATAATCATAAGCTTCATTTGCTTTAATGTGCTTACCACTTTTACCGATAACCACAGCAAGTTCACACTCATAATGCATAAATTCTACATCAGAAGGTCGCACGGTTTCACCGTTATGACCAATCAATGTATTGGGGCCTTTTAGGAACACAAGAGGCTCTTTCGGTGCTTCTTTAAATGAAAGTTCAGCTGCATGATCTGCGTAGTTAAGACCAAGTGTAAAAATCGTATTTGGTTTAACAGGCGGCAAAAATACAACGTCATCCGTGGGGACGTGTTGCGTATTGTCGAGCGTTAAATATTCCCCCTCAGAAGTGGCGTGATGAATGCGTCCTTTATATGCAACGATTGCATGCTTCATTTAATGCCCACCTCCAATCGTGTTCTCAACGTGCCCGACGCTATTTACTGATACACGAACAACGTCACCAACTTTGACGCTTGGCATGTCAGCATCCACGCCGACAAGTAACATATCGTTTGGTTGAAGCGTCATAAAGACACTGACATCTGCAATTAAAGTTTCAACCGTGCGCATTAAATCCGATGTTGACGACGTGTGTTTTGTTATGTCGTTTACACTGACTTCTATTGTGAGATTATTTATGTCGGAGATTTTATCTGCATCGACGTAGTCGCCAATCGGTAAGAATCCGTCCCTCGCACGTTTCGGGTAAGCAGGCCGATAAAAATTGTCATGTGCGATTGTCACATCATTTACAACGACATAGCCTCGTACATAATCGAGGGCTTTATCTGCTTTGACTCGTGATGCTGCACGAGCAAAGACTATGCCGATAGAGCCGCCCATCATTAAGTCTTCATTGCCAGGCTTTATGATTTCTTCACCAGTGTGTGAAAATGTATTGCGCGGTTTAATATATAATACCGGCGCTTTTGGTGGTGCTTTATAAGGATCATTGTCCATTTTGTCAGACAGTGCGTAATATTCATTTTTAAAATTTAATAGGGTGCCGTACACTGTACCGATGTTCGTTAGTTCCATTTTTTCACTCCTAGAAATGTAAAAGCTGAGGTAAATATTGATGGTTTAGATAAATTTTATATTGTGTGCAAGTCCCGGCTAAAAAATCGGGTTTGAGTAGCATTTAGCGTCTCGAAATGTGATTCCCGGCCTAAAAATCGGTGCTGAATCACACGCAGCGTCTCCAAATGTGATTCCCGGCCTAAAAATCGGTGCTGAATCACACGCAGCGTCTCGAAATGTGATTCCCGGCCTAAAAATCGATGCTGAATCACACGCAGGGCCTCGAACTGTGATTCCCGGCTAAAAAATCGATGCTGAATCACACGCAGCGTCTCCAAATGTGATTCCCGCCTTAAAAAACGACGTTGAATCACACGCAAAGGCTCCAAATGTGATTCCCGGCCTAAAAATCGGTGCTGAATCACACGGCGGACTTCTAAATGCAAGTCCCGCTCAAAATATCGGGTCTGACTTGCACGAACAAAAGTCCAAGCCTAAATCTTCCCATAATCTTTCAGGACGGTACGAATTTTATCCTGGATATGGACGTCTGGAAGATCCATTGGCAAACGAAGTACGGGATCAATCATGCCCATCAAACCGAGTGCTGCTTTTACTGGTGCTGGGTTTGTATCGGTAAATAAGACATCGTTTAGTTCAATAAGTTCAAAGTGTAGATCGCGTGCGCGCTCGATGTCCCCACTCATAAATGCGTCATGCATCTCTGCCACCATTTTTGGTTCAACGTTTGCTGTGGCACTGATTGAGCCGGCGCCACCGATTGAGAGCATCGGGAAGCACAGCAATTCAATACCTGAGAACAGTAAGAAGTCGCGACCGCAATACTTCAAGACGCGATTGACGTGTTCGAAGTCTTTATTACTTTCTTTGACGCCAATGATGTTCGGGCAGTCTTTCGCAAGGCGCGCCATCGTTTCAACTTCCAGATTTACAGCAGTACGACCGGGGATGTTATAAATAATAATTGGAATATCAACAGTGTCAGCGACTATTTTAAAATGCTTATACAACGCTTCCTGGTTCGGCTTATTGTAGTAGGGAACAATCACCATCGCGGCATCTGCGCCCATATCTTTAGCGCTTTGTGTTAAGTATAATGTCTCGTCATGATTCACTGAACCTGTACCCGGGGCAAAAGGGACGCGCCCATCGATTGCTTTCATTGCGTTTTCCATCACTTGGACACGCTCTTCCACTGTCAGTGAACTCGGTTCACCGGATGTTCCAGTTACCGAGATGCCGTGTGTCCCATGTTCGATTTGATAATTGATTAAGTCGCGCTGTCTCTCAAAATCTATTTCACCATCATGTGTAAACGGTGTGATAACCGGACAAATTGAACCGCGTAAACGTGCTTTCACTTCACTATAAATTGTGCTCACAAGTATTCACTCCCATTAAATTATTGTGTCTGGCTTTATCTTCTCAAGTTTCGGTTCCACGGCTGTTACAACTTGACCATTGATATCGAGAAAGTCAGAAGCTTCATTAAACCAGCTGTCCGGTGCTTCGTGTCCCCAAAACGTCTGGCGTGCGGGGTCGCTGAGGTCCCATTCAATCGGTTCACAATCCGCATCCCCAGTATAATAGTCACCATTATAGAGTTCGATACGGTGACCGTCTGGATCACGTAAATATAAGAAAAATGCATTCGACAGCCCGTGGCGGCCGGGACCGCGTTCGATGCTGTCACGATAACCTGCAGCAGCCAAATAGTCACAGCAATCAATTAAGCTCATCGGGTCTTTTAACCAAAAACCAACGTGATGCAGGCGCGGTCCGACTGCATTCATAAATGCGACGTCATGCACACCAGGCTTACGATGCAGCCATGTGGCCCAAATATTTTCAGACCCTTTAATTGATGTAAACTCTGAACATTTAAAATCGAGCGATGTTTTGTAGTAATCAAACGCGACATCCACATCCGGCACAGCA
>JBGYPO010000048.1:0-5807 GCA_041838435.1 Aliicoccus sp.
GGTCAATGTCAGTTCACAGTGACCCAGTTGCTAAAGGTTTAGGTCAATGTGAGTTCACAGTGACCCAACAGACAGGGTTTCGGGTCAATGTCAGTTCACAGTGACCCAGTTGCTAAAGGATTAGGTAAATGTCGCTTCACAGTAAAGTGAACTGTCCACTCTAAACTCACAATGAGTCAAAAAGGTGTACATCCTACACATAATTCCTACTGTAGAAAATACACCGCAAACTCAGTTTCTAATCTCATTCAGTTTTTTATTAATCGACGCTGCACTAACACGAGCAAACCAGTACTGTATGATGAAAATAATACTTACTGCGACAAAAATCAACAATGCATATATCAGTATCGCAACGATGTCTAATGTAACGTAACCACTGAGAACTGCAAATGTCGTAAATCCGACAACTGCAATTACAAACTGTCCAATAGAGACATACAAATTAGGCACTCTAGTATGATAAAAACTCGCTGCAAAACCGAGTAAAATACAAATTCCCCAAATTGATAAAATGTCCGCCGTATTCCCCGATATATCAGCAAGTACAATATTCAAGCAATAAATTCCACTGCCGATTCCCATGCTTACCAGTGCATATTTCAAAATATAATGTACCATTCTCATAATTTTCACTCCTATATTCCTAATTTATTTTTTAATGCTGCAACGTAACGTCTTGAAATACTTACTTTCTGGTTGTTTGTCAAGTTCGCAATTAAGTTTCCCGAAAATGACGGCTCTACTTTCTTTATCGCTTTAATATTCAACAAAGATGATTTCGTGACCTGTAAAAACATATCCGACGGCAATGCATCGATCAAAGAGGCTAACGTCCTTGTCGTTGTAAACACTTCGCTCTTTGTATAAACTGATAAACTTTTCTGCATCACTTCAGCAAATATTACTTCATTCTTTTGTAAGAAAATAATTTCATCATCCATCTTCAATGCGAGGGTGTCTTCCTGATACACATTCAGTTTTTCTAAATGTGATAAAACTTCAAACAAATCCTCAGAATTATTCGCTTCAATCTTAATTTCATTTTCTTCTAATTCAGGATTAGTTCGATGCGTAAAATTGTATTGCATCATAGTGTCACCTCAGTTTGTGATTTCCAATAATTTATTAATGAATGCCTCCCTGTTTCTTATGGTCCTCAGTATATATGTATCAGAATTAAAAATGCGTAAATATTCATAACCGGCTTTAATAGCAATACAACCGGTCATTATAACTTCCTCTACAAACTAAAAACACCCACTCCACAAGGAGCAGGTGCATCGATCTCAATCAATCAAAAAATTAGTCTTCAATTTTAGTTACAAGCAGTGGACCGTCCTTAGTCACAACGATAGTATGCTCTTTTTGAGCAACAATACTGCCGTCGCTCGTTTCGTATGCCCACTCGTTCTTACCTTCACGTACAATTGTCGCTTTCGTCGAGATAAAGGGCTCGACTGCAATAACCATGCCTTCTTTCAACAACTCACTGTTGCCCGCTTCGTAGTAATTCATAATATGTTGCGGATTATCGTGCAAGCTTTTTCCGATTCCGTGACCCGTCAAGTTCTTAATAACTGTCATACCATTTTGTCGTGCAACTTTATGAACTGCACGCCCAATCTGGCTCACTTTCGTACCTGGCTTGATTTTCTTCATTGCTTCTTCAAATGCCACCGCACATACATCGATGACTTTTTGCTTTTTATCGTCACCTGCATCACCAACGACAAATGATAATCCTGTATCTGCAAACAAGCCATTCTTTTTTGCACTTACATCGATATTAACAATATCTCCGTCATTCAATACACGACTGCCAGGTATTCCGTGTGCCACTTCTTCATTGACACTAATGCAAGTAAATCCTGGGAATTCATATTCTGATATTGGTGCACTTTCTGCACCGTAACTCGCGAGTAACTCTCCACCAAATTCATCGATTTCTTTTGTTGTCATGCCGGCCTTTGTGTAAGCCACCATTTCCTTCAATACGCGACCACAAATTTCACCGATTTCCTTCATTTGCTGAAGCTCTTCATCTGTTTTTATAATCATAAGTTTCAGGCTCCTTCGTAAATATCCAATCTACATTATAACAAAGTTACATAAAATCAAAAATCGTTAAATTACGATATTGTCTCTTTTCTAAATTAGAAGTTGTCACACCAACGAGACGAATGTATTGATCTGGGTCCTTTAACTCATGATACAAATGATATGCATACGTATATAGCTCGTCTGCAGTCATAACTGGATTATCTGTAATCATCTGCTTCGTATGTGTCACATATTGGTCTGTCTTAATTTTAAGGGTAACAGTCTTAGCAACAACATCTTTTAAGTCCAGCCGCTTCACAACTTCCGCGCATAGTTTCTCAACCACATCTAATATCTCTTCATCATTGTTGATATCATAATCGAACGTTTTCTCTTTACCTATCGACTTGCGCTCGCGCTCAACCGTCAACTCGTTCGTCCCGATACCACGTGCTTTGTTATAAAAACTTCGGCCACGCTTACCGTATAGTTCCATGAGTTCATCCAATGATCTATCGTACAAGTCCCGCCCAGTCTTAATACCGCGTCGAATCATCTTCTCCCGCGTCACTTTACCGACACCTGGAAACTCGCCGATATCCAACCCCCAAAGTATCTCTTGGAAATTATCATAATGAATGACCGTTGTACCTGAGGGTTTGTTCATACCAGACGCCATTTTCGCTAAATATTTGTTGTAGGAAATTCCTGCAGAAGACGTGAGTCCAGTTTTGTCAAAAATGTCACGCTGAATCTCAAGTGCAATCTTCCGTGCTGGACGCGTACGATTTACGAGCTGGGTAATATCCAGGTATGCCTCATCAAGTGATAAAGGTTCAATCAGAGATGTGTACGTGTGGAATATTTCATGTATCTCTTCAGAAATTTCCTTGTATACATCAAAGCGTGGTCGTACATAAATACCGTCCGGACACTTCTGATGTGCAATCCGCGTTGGCATCGCTGAATGCACACCAAATTTACGTGCCTCATAACTCGCTGTCGCTACCACACCACGCGTGGCAGTGCGTCCGCCAACTATAACGGGTTTACCACGATATTCTGGATTATCCCGCTGTTCTACTTGCGCATAAAATGCATCCATGTCAATGTGAATAATTCGCCTTTCCATTCGCATCACCACTGAGTTTAATACCTCTATTTTACCACAACGAACACACGTTCGCTAATTTATCCGTCTGGATTCTCCTGATAAAGACTCATCCCAACTGAAGTATCCATACAGTATTTTAGATGGGGGTGCCTGAGTACAAGATACACATAATAGAAGTCGCCAATACAGGCACTCGTATGAATTACTAAGAAATATTTATAACTACCATGCGGCACTGTAAACATCAATACTATAAGCACAGTTGTAATAATCAGAAAAGGCGCCAGAATTATCGTAATGAACTGCAGACGATTAAACACACTTCCGGGACTTGTCGCGTATGCCATGCCTGACTTGAATCCAAACTCAACTTTTTTGTCAGGTGCAAAAATTTTAAAAAACACACCGTGAATCGCCTCATGCAAAACCACTATAGCCAAAAATACAAGAACTATCAGTATCACATTTATAAAAATACTAAAGCCACCGAGTGATTCATTAATCGCTTCAGGCAGCAATAAAGCAGAAGCACCCCAAGACGGTGATATAAATGAAAGTGCGAAAAATGGTATAATTGATATAACTATTATTATTATCGACCATATAGATATTTTCTTTTGAATCTTTAAGTCGTTTAATATATCGAGTTCAAGTTTTTGCATAGTGATGTCCTTTTCATAGGTTTTCTTTCACTTTATCATACTAGAAATATTTCTCACAATTGGAGTGGTTAAATGACAAGTTACACAATCGTCGGTGGCGGTATTACAGGTGCATCAGTCGCCTATCATTTACAAAAGCACGGTCACACGGTAACTGTTTATGATCGTGAGGATAATGGTAAAGCGAGCTTCGCTTCTGCTGGCATAATAGCACCTTGGATATCACAGAGACGTAACAAAACGTGGTACCGCTTAGTGAAACTTGGCGCTCAATATTACCCGGAGTTCGTGAAAACACTAGAAGCGGAGACCGATCAAAACACCGGCTATCAACAAAAAGGCGTCCTCAGTCTATTCAGAGACGATGACATTTTACAAAAAGCATATAAACGTATCGCTTCAAAGCTTGAAGATGCACCTGAGATGATGTCAGTCCGAACGATTGACCGCACAGAGATAAAGCAACTGCATCCGACAATGACCAAACATTTTCCAGCAGTCTTTGTAGAAGGTGGTGCCCAAGTAAACGGTGCACAGCTCAATGCAGCTTTGAAACAAGCCGTAATTACACATGGTGGACAGTGGCTCAATCGAGACTTCAAGCAATCATCAGCAACTGGTGAAGTTATCTATACGACCGGCGCTTGGGGTATTGAACAAAATTTCAAACCAGAAATTAGTCATCAGCGTGCAGAGGTGTTTCATTTTGAAATTGAACGGGAAGTGCAAACACAATTTAACCCTGTAGTCATGGCGCTCGGTCCAATCTATATTGTTGAAATGGGACCGAATCAGTTCGCCATTGGTACGACGCATGAGGATACAAAGAGCTTCTCTACGACACCGTCCCATGAGAACTATAAATATTTAAAAAGTTTAGCAGAAGAATATTTTAAAGGTTATAAATTAAGAGACATTCAAATGAATGTCGGATTAAGACCACATACACGTGATTTCCTGCCGTTTATCGGTCGCGTTAATTCAGAAACATTCGTTATTAACGGCATGGGTGCAACTGGCCTAACAGCTGGTCCCGCCGTTGGTCGAGAAGTCGCACGTCACTTAAGTGGCGAACAGACAGACTTAAACTTAGAAGATTACAGTTACATTTAATATTAAGGGAGAATCATCAATGCGATTGTTCACAAATCAATTTTATATCGTATATCTCATCATGTTCTTATTATTTCTTTCCCATTACTTTACCGGAATTGAGATACTTGGCCACTTGGCGATTTGGGTTGGGTTGTTTGCAATTTTAATCTCGTGGTTTGCTGCAGCTAAGATTTTTAAAATAGTCTCAGCAGCCTTCATAATTGTTGCACTCATACTTGCCTTAACAAGTGACCAGACGCTACTGTCTCTATATAATTACACACTCTCAAACATCCCACTCGTCATGTTCTTCAGCATGATGCCGTGGATCAGTGTCATTTTTAAAATCGGCGG
This sequence comes from Aliicoccus sp., assembly GCA_041838435.1. Lineage (GTDB taxonomy): Bacteria > Bacillota > Bacilli > Staphylococcales > Salinicoccaceae > Aliicoccus. The sequence continues at coordinate 5,269 of JBGYPO010000048.1, forward strand.
GATGGAGGCAAGTTTAACCCAGACAATACAAGATAAAAATAACTACATGCCAAACATTTACATGAAAACATTTTTAAACTCCGGGTTCTTATCAGTGTTCCTAAATATCTCCGGTACATATATCGTGCAAAATATTGTCAAACAGTTGTTCTCAAATGCACACATTAAAACGCGCAATGACATCATTGCAACTGCTACTGCGCGTGCGTTCGCTGTCATCATGATGTCAGCGCCGCTCGAGCTCATCATCGTCATTTCCATTGACTACACAGGCGTATCTTATTTAACGATGCTGCCGTGGCTGTTTATCATATCGTTTATTGGATTTTTAACAGAGATTATTTATAGTCGGAAAGAATTTAAAGATGTAAAGGTCGACTTGCCGTACACAGAAATTGACAACAAAATGCTCATTCGGTCACTCATCAAGATGCTCGCTATCTTAATAGTTTTTGTTGCGATTGTCATCATTGTGAGTCAGAACACTGAGCTTAGTTTCATCTTAACGATTGGGCTTGCACTCTTCCCGTTTAGCTTAA
>JBGYPO010000049.1:0-4456 GCA_041838435.1 Aliicoccus sp.
CGTATAATCATTTATGTCCGAATGTTCTTATACATAAATTATATTACTTTTAGTAATTATTGCAAGTACATTACAATCCGTGCGTATTGTTTTATCGTATGATAGAAGGGAATATAACAGAGAATGATAAAAAACACGAGGGAGTGTAATAACCTTGAAAAAATTAAAATTAACAGTCGCTGCAGGACTGCTTGGTGCGGCTATCTTACCAATGCACAGCATATATGCCGATGATTCGGCCGATATCACCATAGATGAAATTATTGAGCAGGCGCAGGATGCAGAAGCAGATCTTGAGAGTTTCTATAAAGAATCGATGACAACGATGACAACAGGTGACACGACATCTGAGATTCTGGTTAAAGAATGGGTAAAAATCGTAGATGAAGTCACGCAATCCCGCTATGAAGTCCACCATGGTGACGATGATATTGATGTGATTGTGGGTGACGATACGTATGCAATCAGCTATAACTCAAATGAAGAACAGGCTTATGAATATTATCTGCCGGAAGAGACAGATGATGATGTAGATGAAGAAACTGAAGATGTGATTGAAAGCATTGAAGATTTGAATGCAGCAACAATGATTGAAACCGCACTTGAATCATTTGATGTGACGATTAATGGCACAGAAGAGTTAATCGATAGAGAAACCTACCACCTGACATTTGAGCCGAATGAAGATGCAGAATCAGACATTTCATTTGATATGTGGATCGACACAGAATTCTTTGTTATTTTAAAGCAGCATGAAGTTGGTGACGACTATGAATTCTTAATGGAAGTCATTGAATTTGAACCGAACATAGACATTGAAGAAGAAGTGTTTGAACTCGAAATACCGGAAGGTGTAGAAGTAATATCCACTGGTGAAGGCGAAGGACAGGATGAGAATGAATCGCCTGAAGAGGATGAATAAAATATAAAATACAAGTCCGTACGTTTTACTCCCAGGGGGTTGAACGTACGGATATTAATATATCCGAAAAAAACCTGTGCACTATTCCTCAAGGGATGGATGCACAGGTTTATTTTATAATTAACTATTTTTGAAAGGTACTGATTGCGTGTTTATAAATCAAATGCGATTTGCCTTCAATCATAAGCTCAACAACGTATTTGTCGAAATTAGTGATTGTCCCCTTCATCTGAAAACCATTGACTAAAAAAACAGTGATGATTTCTTCTGAAGACTTCACCTCATTTAAGAAACTGTCCTGCAGATCTCTGTTTGACATGGAAATCTCTCCTATCTATTTATAAATTGTTGAATATCTTCCATGATAGTTTCGACACTGTCACATTCTAAATCGTACCATTGAACCGGCAGCTGATTTCTAAAGAATGTGAGTTGTCGCTTCGCATATTGTCTGGAGTGTTGTTGAATCAAAGCTTCTACATCAGTCAGATTGATATGTCCCTTAAAATAATCATCAAATTCTTTATAACCGATTGCAGCACTTGCTGTTTTAGACAGTTGATAATTATCGTGTAAAAATTGTACTTCTTCCAAGAGACCATTCTGCATCATTGTTGAGACGCGGGCGTTAATACGTGCGTATAATTTCTCGCGTTCTGTACGTAATCCTACTATAAATATATCATATTTTGGGATATTTTTAAAATGACTCTTATCAATTTCTTCACCTAAATCATGTTTAACCAATGTCCGAATCACCCGCCTGCGATTGTTCGGATGAATATCTATGACAGCATTCCCTATACGTGACTCGAGCATCTCGTACAGTTCTTCATTTTTAAATTTTTCATAATGCGCGGTCCAAGTATGTTTTTCAGCTTGATTTTCATCATTAAAAGCATAGTTTTCATAAATGAGCGACTTGATATATAATCCTGTACCGCCGACGATAAAAGGAAGCGCGTTCTGTTTATGTTTCTCATACATCAAATAATTCACATCGTCCTGATACTGACCGACTGAATACTCAGCGTCCGGTAAGACAATATCCAGCATATGATGCGGGATGCCTTTCTTTTCATCTTCAGTAATTTTACCTGTCCCAATATCCATACCTTTATAAATCTGCATGGAATCCCCGCTGATGACTTCAAGACCAAAATGCTTCGCTATATCTATGCTGAGCGCTGTTTTGCCAACGGCTGTTGGTCCGACTAATATTAATAACTTTTTCTTATCCATTGTTTTCGATCCATTTCTCTATGTGATGAAACACCTGTTCTCGATTATCTTCATTCAGCACTTCATGCCGCGCATTCGGATAAAAATGCACAGACACATCATCAGATATCGCCCCGTACTTACGAGCAAGTAAATGAATGTCACGTCCAAAGCGTGATAACGGGTCGTCCAACCCGGCAACAAGTAGAATTCTCGGATTATTTGTAACTGTTTTTAGACGTTTCTTTTGTACAGATAACTGCAAATATTTTAATGATTCATAAATGGAGTGTGTGGTCATTTTAAATCCTGTAAGTGAATCCTCATTATAATTTGCTACGTTATCGGCATTCTTTGATAACCACCGGTTCACGTCGTCACCATCAAATGATCTGTCATTAACTGCGAGTGCAAGGTAGTTTATCAGTTTTAATTTTGAATTGCCAAAGAGCATTGCCAGTGGTTTTAACAGCTGCAAACTGAACCAATCAAAAATGCCGGTCTTAGCCATTGTGCCGATAAATATATATGAGCGGTACTTACCCTCGAGCATTATGTGACGTGCGACAATTGCACCCATAGAATGACCGATGATAATCTGTGGCAATGATTCAGGCATCAATCGTGCAACAGCGTTCGCATCATCAATCAGATGCTTCATTGACTCAATATCTCCGAGTGTTCCGGCATGCTGCCCGTGCCCGCGGTGACTATATGTCAGTACGCATCCGCCGGCCTCGACTAAATGTGAAACAAAATCATGATAACGCCCGTTATGCTCTGCCATACCGTGCATTACGACACAGGCGAATTTTGGTTCGTTTGCTTTAAAAATACTGACTTCAATTTTATGTGATTTGTTATAGAGCCATGTTGTTTCCTGCTTCATGATATCACCTACTTCATAATCCGATTAAATTGCCGTTCGATATCACTCGTACTGTAATGAATAATGACCGGTCTGCCGTGCGGACATGTAAACGGCGATTGGCATTGTGCCAAATCTTCGAGTAAACGTGCAATTTCCGGATGTGTTAAATAGCGGTTCGCTTTAATCGAGCGCTTACAGCTCAGCATAATCGACACTTCTTCTTTATACGCTTGAATTGAGAATGTCTCTTTCTCCATGATAAAATCCAGTAAATCCTGAATATCCACCTCTGGATTTTCACTGTTAATCCAGTTCGGATATGCCGTCACATGATATGCGTTCACCGATGCTTTTTCTATCTCAAATCCCATCGCTTTAAGGTCGTCAAGCTTCTCATCAATCTCGATGACGTCCATCTGAGGAAAATCAAACTGATATGGAATAAGGAGTGGTGTTGATTCTGAATTCTCATCGACATGTGCATAATAATATTCATATTTGATACGTTCCTGTGCCGCATGCTGATCCATCAAATAGAGACCATTTTCATTCTGTAACAGTATATACGTGCCATGCAGCTGACCGATTATATCAAAATACGGCAGTTTCTCTTCGGTCTCATCCTGATGACTTGTATATGCTTGAGCCGCTTCTGTTTCATAGTAATCAGGTACCGGTGTTTGATTCACACCTGTCTCAAAAACTTGAGACGTATAGGAAGGTTTTGTTTTTACCGGCTTTGTTTTTGAAAAGTCCGGTTGACGCGACAAATTGAGTATCTGCTGCTCCGTTACCACTGGTGGCTGTGTGTCTGATTCACGTTCAATCGTTGGTATTAATGTGGTACCTGTTAACGCTGCGCGCAGAGTAGACTCTAAAAACTGGTTCAGTGCACGGTCTTTTGAAATTCTCACTTCAAGTTTTGTTGGATGCACGTTAACATCAACGAGCTTTGGATCCATGTCAATATTTAAAAATACTATCGGATACTTCTCTTTGGGTAACAGTGAATGATATGCATTGATGATTGCCTGAGACATACCGAAATTTCTAATGTGACGCTTGTTAATCGACAGATGAATATAATTGCGGTTGCTGCGGTTAATTTCAGGTTTAATAATATAACCGCTCACCTTGAAATCCTGGTCTTCATCTTCAATAGCAAGTGCAGATTTCGCGATATTTAAACCGTAAATATCCGCGATTACCTCTTGTAAGTTCCCTGTACCTTTTGTGTAAAGTCTCGTGCTGCCGTCAAGCTCTAATTTAAATGAGATTTCAGGATGTGCAACAGAGAGACGCGTCATGACGTCTATAATTTTACCGGCTTCAGTTTTTAAGTGCCTAACATACTTTAGTCGTGCCGGTGTGTTATAAAATAAATTTTCGATGCTGATATCTGTTCCGACGCGTTCTTTACCGTCAGTGATTGATTTCTTAAC
>JBGYPO010000050.1:0-7905 GCA_041838435.1 Aliicoccus sp.
GCCAGGACTTGCACGTCAAGCAACAGCATGGCGACATAGCATCAACCCATCCTCAAAATCACATAAAAAAAGACCATCTCGAGTGGATGATCTCAATTTATTATGCTGATAATACTTTTCTGCCTTTTCTTCTGCGCGCTGCAAGAACTCGACGGCCGTTTTTAGTGCTCATTCTCTTACGGAAGCCATGTACTTTAGAATGTTTTCGTTTATTCGGTTGATACGTACGTTTTACCATGATTCCACCTCCATTAATATTTGCCCGATTGGCATCATCTAAAATTGTAACTATTAAAGTCTACCAAAATTGTGCATACTTTTCAACTAAAAATTTCTAGAACAGAATTTTAATTGTGGATAACTAATATTGTGTGCTAAAATGTGGATAACTTTTAAATTAAAGACAGATTATCAACAACTTTTAAGAAAGTTATGCACATATTCACAGGTATGGATGGTTCATATGTGGATAACTTGGATAATTCATCTAAAGATTATAATAACTGATGATTCATGAACTTCACAACTGGATCTATGAACATTATAGCGTGGATAAGCATAAGTTATCCGCAATGTTTTACACAGCCTGTGGATAATAATTTATCAGTTATCAAAAATTGTGCATGACTTAAAATTGACTTGTGGAAAGTGAGGATACTTTCATATGGAAGGTATAGATCAGATTTGGGACGAAGTATTAAAAGCAGTACACGAAGAGGTAGGTACTGCTTCTTTCATGTGGTTTGAAGATAGTTCACTGCTGGAATTCAACAAAGATATTGCAGTTATTCAGGCGCAATATGAATTTAAACGCAACTGGTTAGAAGAAAATTACACAGATGTGGTTGAAGCTGCATTTTTTAGCACACTCGGTGAGAAACCAACAGTGCGTTTTGTCAATGAAAATAATGCGAGTACATCGCCTGCAGCAAAAGCAGATCTTGCACGTCAAGAAGAACAAGAGGACATCGATCGTTTTATCAACACGAGTAACTTAAATGATGAAAATAATTTCGAATCATTTGTTATCGGCAGCGGTAATCGCTTCAGCCATGCGGCTTCTCTTGCTGTTGCTGAACAACCTGGTAAAGCTTATAATCCACTGTTCATCTATGGTGGTGTTGGTCTTGGAAAGACCCACCTGATGCACTCTATTGGTAACTACGTGTTAGAAAGACGGCCGAATGCCAAGGTTGTATACATAACAAGTGAGAAATTTACGAATGACTTTATCAGTTCAATTCGTGATAACAAACCTGAAGAGTTCCGAGAAAAATACCGCAATGTCGATGTGCTTCTGATTGATGACATTCAGTTTTTAGCGAAAAAAGAGCAAACTCAGGAAGAATTCTTTAACACGTTCAATGAATTGCACCAAAACAATAAACAAATTGTTATCTCAAGTGACCGTACGCCGAAGCAAATTGAAGGCTTGCAAGACCGTCTTGAATCACGCTTCAACTGGGGGCTCATCACAGATATCACACCGCCTGACTTGGAGACGCGTCTCGCGATTTTACGAAAAAAATGTGAAAATGAAGATGTGGATATCCCGAATGACACGATGATTTATATTGCGAACCATATTCAGACAAACATCCGTGAATTAGAAGGTGCGCTGACACGTGTCGCAGCATACTCTAAGCTGAATAATGAAGTATTGACGCCAGACATGGTCTCGACTGTGTTGAAAGATTTGGTCGGTCAGGAAAAGAAGACTGAACTGACAGTCGATATGATTAAAAAAGTTGTAGGTAACTACTATGACATTAGAATGGAAGACTTTAATTCTAAGAAACGGACTAAAAACATCGCTTTTCCGCGTCAGATTGCGATGTATTTGACGCGTTATCATACAGATAAGTCACTTCCGAAGATTGGTGAAGAGTTTGGGGGGCGCGATCACTCAACCGTACTCCATGCTTCTGCCAAGATTAGTGACTTAATTGAGAATGATAGTGCGTTTTCAGATGAGATAAAAACAATCGAGAAAAAATTGAATATCGAATGACTTTAAACATAATGTGAATTATGTGGATAAATGGTACACTGTTATTAACAAGATATCAACAGCCTGTCGTCCATATGTGGCATACGATTATAGAGTTATCCACAGCTTACACAGGCCCTAGTACTAAGACTACTATTTTTTATTATTATTTATATATATATAAGGAGAAAAAATGATGAAAATTAGCATCAACCGCCAGTACTTTATCGAACAATTAAATCACTCGTTAAAAGCTATTTCACCGACAACAACGACACCAATCCTTCATGGTATTAAATTAGAAGTAACAGAGGATGAATTAATCATCGTCAGCAGTAACTCTGAAATTTCAATCGAGATCACAATCCCGACTGAAATTGATAATGAAGAAGTGTTAGAAATTCACCAAACAGGTGCAGTAGTTATACTTGGCCGTTTCTTCGTTGAAATTATTAAGAAATTAGATGGAGATTTCGTCAATATTGAAAGCGAAAGTGGAAATACCACTACAATTTCTTCTGGAAAATCTAAATATGATCTTCAAACATATGATGCGAACCAATATCCACTGCTTCCTGACCTTGATGATACGGAACGTGTACAATTCCCAGCATCAGTATTAAAAAATATTATCAACCATACTGTGTTTGCGGTATCAACTTCTGAGACGCGACCAGTGTTAACTGGTGTTAACTTAGTGTCACATGAGAACGGACTTAACTTTACGGCAACGGACTCTCACCGTTTATCTTTCCGTAAGCTAGAAGATAAAACTTTCTCACTCGGTGAGTTAACAGCAGTCATCCCAGGGAAATCTTTACAGGAATTAAATAAAATTATTGTGGATAGTGATGAAACAGTTGATGTTTATTTTTCTCAAAACCAAGTATTATTCACATATCGAAACATTCGCTTAATTTCGCGCTTGATTGAAGGTAAGTATCCAGATACATCACGTCACATACCAGAAAATTTCGAAACAACGTTTACGGTATCAAAGCAGGAGTTTTACCATGCGATTGACCGTGTATCATTACTTGCGCGTGAATCTCGTTCAAACCAAGCCGTTAAACTTACGGTTAAAGACTCACAAGTTGTTGTATCTTCTCAGTCTGCTGAAATAGGTTTTGCAGATGAAGTTGTTATGGTAGATAACTTAGAAGGTCAGGATTTCAAAATTGCGTTCCATGCAAAATATATGCTCGACGCTTTAAGATCGATTCAAGAAGACACAGTTTCTGTTCAATTTTCAGGTGAAATTAGACCGTTTATTATAAAACCGGTTGATTCAGATGAAATTGTACAATTGATTGTACCAATTCGAACGTACTAAAATAATATAAAATCTGCGATTGAGGCTAAATAATTAAAAATTTAGCGTTCTCAGTCGCTTTTTTTATTTCATGTGGATAAACCTTTTTTAGCCCTCATAGTCAAAATAAGCGTTATAAATCGCTATCTCGTGAATTTAAGGCCATTTTATAGTATAATAAGAGAGTAAGTCTAAGGAGGCATGAGGATGATTATGAAAAGGATTCTTGTTGATAAACAAATCACACTCGGACAATTTCTTAAAAATGAAGGAATTATCGGGAGTGGTGGAGAAGCTAAAATATTCTTACAAGAGATGCCTGTATTACTAAATAATGAACCGGAGAACCGTCGTGGTAAAAAGCTGCATCATGGTGATGTGCTCGACCTGGGCGATATAGGTTTATATAAAATTGAGTACAATGAATGATTTTAGAATCACTTAACATTCATCAATTTAGAAATTATGAGTCTCTGAGTATTCATTTTCATCCCAAACTAAATATTTTCCTTGGCAACAATGCACAGGGGAAAACAAATTTACTCGAAGCAATCTATGTATTAGCACTCGCAAAGAGTCATCGTACATCTAAGGACCGAGAACTGATGATGTTTGATAAGGACGAAAGTTTTATCAATGGGAGTGTGAAGACCTCACAATTTACGTTTCCACTATCCATCAGTATTTCAAAGGCAGGTAAACGCGCGAAGGTCAATCATTTAGAGGTGGCTAAGCTCAGTGACTTCATAGGTCATTTGAACATCGTGCTATTTGCACCAGAAGATCTAAACATCGTTAAAGGTTCGCCTCAAATTAGACGTAAATTTTTAAATGTTGAATGTGGACAAATTTCTAAAGTGTATTTGAATGCACTCAGTCAATATCAAAAATTATTAATCCAAAAGAATCACTATTTAAAGCAGCGTAAAGTTGATTTAATGATGTTAGACGTCCTAAATAACCAACTTGCTGAATATGCGAGTGTCGTTATGTTGAAGCGTCAATCATTTATACAAGTAATAGAAAAATATGCAGCAGATATTCACCGCGATATATCGAATCAGCAGGAGACGCTCACGATTGATTACAATAGTAATATCAAGATCGATACGACTGATGAATCAGCACTTGCTGCATCCATCAAAGAAGTATTTGACTCACAAACAGAAAAAGAAATAGAACGGATGCAAACGCTCGTTGGCCCACATCGTGATGATATCGCGTTTTTTATCAATGGTAAAAATGTCGGTACATATGGTTCACAAGGTCAACAACGTACGACAGCATTATCGATTAAACTCGCAGAAATTGAACTCATCCATGATGAAATTGGGGAATATCCAATTTTGTTACTCGATGATGTGCTCAGTGAGCTTGATCAATCACGTCAAACAATGCTGCTCACGACAATCAGAGATCGCGTACAAACGTTCGTAACCACACCGTCCATCAGTGACATCAAACATGACATATTAACAGATATGAAAACATTTACGATTCTGAGCGGGACTGTGAAAGATGAAGGGTGATAATTATGAATCAAAATGAATTACAACAATATGGTGCAGAGCAAATTCAAGTTCTAGAAGGTCTTGAAGCCGTTCGTAAAAGACCGGGTATGTATATCGGTTCGACAGCTTCACGTGGACTCCACCACTTAGTATGGGAAATTGTAGATAACAGTGTCGATGAAGCATTGGCAGGACATGCAGATCGCATCGATATCGTCATTGAAGAAGATAACTGGATTAAAGTAACGGATAACGGCCGTGGTATCCCTGTTGATACGCATGAAAAAATGGGACGACCTGCAGTAGAAGTCATTTTAACTGTCCTGCATGCGGGTGGTAAATTTGGCGGCGGCGGATATAAAGTTTCCGGCGGACTGCACGGTGTTGGTTCTTCTGTCGTGAACGCGCTCAGTCAACATCTTGAGGTTTACGTGCATAAGGATGGCAAGATTTATCATCAGGCATACATGCGCGGCGTGCCACAGTTTGATTTAAAAGTAATTGGTGATACAGATAAGTCTGGTACAGTAATTCGCTTTAAAGCGGATGAACAGATATTTACTGAAACAACAGAATATGACGTTGAAATTTTAGAAAAACGTCTTAAAGAGATGGCATTTTTAAATAAAGCACTCGAATTGAACTTACGTGATGAACGACCAGAAGAACCAATTGAATTTAGTTATTATTTCGAAGGCGGTATTAAATCCTATGTCGAACAAATTAACGAAAACAAAGGTCTTCTGCATGAAGAAGTCATCTATATGCAAGCAGAAAGAGATGACATTGAGGTTGAAATTGCAATGCAATACAACACAGGCTTTAACAGCACTGTGCTGAGCTATGCGAATAATATCAACACAATCGAAGGTGGAACGCATGAAGATGGTTTTAAGCGTGCCCTAACGAAATGTATAAATAACTATGCGACAAATAACAAAATTATTAGAGATAGTGAGGATCGTTTGATTGGGGAAGATGTGCGTGAGGGTATAACGGCTGTTGTATCGATAAAACACACGAATCCACAGTTTGAAGGTCAGACGAAATCTAAGCTTGGTAACTCAGAAGTACGCTTAATTACAGATCACCTGTTCTCAGAAAACTTTGATCGATTCTTACTTGAGAACCCTTCAGTTGCACGCCTAATCGTTGAAAAAGGAATCACAGCACAGCGTGCGCGACTTGCTGCTAAAAAAGCACGTGAAGTCACGCGCAGTAAATCAGGATTAGAAATTTCAAACTTGCCTGGGAAACTTGCGGATTGTTCAAGTAAAAATCCTGAGGAAAGTGAATTATTCATCGTTGAGGGTGACTCAGCCGGAGGTTCAGCAAAATCCGGCCGTAACTCAAGAATCCAGGCAATTCTGCCTTTGAGAGGTAAGATTTTAAACGTTGAGAAGGCACGTTTAGATAAAATTCTATCGAATAATGAAATTCGTTCAATGATTACTGCACTCGGTACAGGGATTGGTGAAGAGTTTAACCTGGAGAAAGCACGCTATCATAAAATCGTCATTATGACGGATGCCGATGTCGATGGTGCGCACATCAGAACATTGCTCTTAACGTTCTTTTACAGATTCATGAAACCATTGCTTGAAGCCGGCTATGTGTATGTGGCACAGCCGCCGCTTTATAAAGTAACACAGGGTAAAAAAGAGCACTATGTTTTTGACGACGAAGCACTTGACGAATTAAAACGTAATGAATTAAATATGAATCAGAAATTTGAACTTGCACGATATAAGGGTCTTGGTGAAATGAATGATTATCAACTGTGGGAAACAACAATGGATCCGGAAAATCGTACATTATTGCAGGTGTCATTGATAGATGCTGTGGAGGCAGACCAGACATTTGAAATGTTGATGGGTGACGTCGTCGCTCCACGTAAGAACTTTATCGAAGAAAATGCGAAATACGTACAAAACTTAGATGTATAAAGATGGAGGGTAATTGATTTGAGTGAAAATAGAGAGAATCATCCGCAGATTAATATTTCCAAAGAAATGAGAACATCGTTCTTGGATTATGCGATGAGTGTAATCGTATCTCGTGCATTACCTGACGTCAGGGACGGTATGAAGCCGGTACATCGACGTATTTTGTACGGTATGCATGATAACGGGATGACAGCAGATAAGCCTTATAAAAAGTCAGCGCGTATTGTTGGGGACGTTATGGGTAAATATCACCCGCACGGTGACTCGTCGATATATGAGGCGATGGTGCGCATGGCGCAGCCGTTCAGCTACCGCTATCCGTTAATTGACGGCCAGGGTAACTTCGGCTCTATGGATGGCGACGGCGCTGCAGCGATGCGTTATACAGAAGCAAAGATGAGCAGGATTTCGATGGAGTTAATGCAGGATATTAACAAAGATACTATCGATTTCACTGATAACTATGATGGTAACGAGCGCGAGCCGGTTGTGCTGCCTGCACATTTTCCGAATTTGCTTGTGAATGGTTCAAGCGGTATTGCGGTCGGGATGGCAACAAATATTCCACCGCATAACTTAACTGAAGTTATAAATGCTGTGCTTGCATTAACGAGAGACCCGGAGATTACAACGGCAGAACTTATGGAGCATGTTCAGGGTCCTGACTTCCCTACAGCCGGGTTAATTGTCGGTAAAAGCGGGATTCGTAAAGCTTATGAAACAGGCCGCGGCGCTGTAATTATGCGCGCGCGATGTGAGATTGAAGATATGGGCAAAGGGAAAGAACGTATTAAAGTGACGGAAATTCCTTATCAGGTGAACAAAGCACGTCTTGTTGAAAAGATTTATGAGCTCGCACGCGATAAGAAAATTGAAGGGATCACTGATTTGCGTGATGAAACATCACTCAAAGAAGGTGTGAAGATTGTTATTGAACTTCGCTCCGATAAAAATGCGAACGTCATTCTTAATAATTTATATAAATTGACGCCGCTTCAGACGTCATTTGGTATTAATACGCTGGCGCTTGTTGACGGCCAGCCGAAAGTACTCACATTAAAAGAGGCACTTTATCATTACCTGGAGCATCAAAAAGTAGTGGTAAGACGCCGTACAGCGTTTGAATTAAGACGTGCCGAAGATCGC
>JBGYPO010000051.1:0-5505 GCA_041838435.1 Aliicoccus sp.
GAATACATAACGAAGCCGGAATTTGAACTTAAGCTGGATAGAGAGATCTGAAATAAATGAGGTGATTCACGTGTACATCGAATATGGTGAAAAGGAAATTGAATATCTGAAGTCTAGAGATAAGAAGTTGGGTGCAACTATCGATGAGATTGGTTATATAGAACGGCCGATTAATGAGGACTTGTTTTCTTCTGTTATTAATCATATTGTCGGACAACAGATTTCTACAGCTGCTCAAAAGACTGTTTGGAATCGTTTGAACAATAAGTTAACTACGATTGATGCGGAGAGTCTTCTTGCGCTCGATCGTGATGAACTGCAATCGATTGGTATTTCATTTAGAAAAGCCGAATATATGTTAGATTTTGCCGATAAAGTACATAGTGGTGAGTTTGATATTGAAGCGTTAAATCATATGAGCGACGAAGAGGTAATTCAAGCATTATCTTCTCTTCGTGGAATTGGCGTTTGGACCGCGGAGATGTTGATGTCATTTAGTATGAAACGACCGGATATTGTGAGTTTTGGTGACCTGGCAATAATTCGAGGTATGCGGATGCTTTATCGGCATAGAAAAATCGATAAAGAAAAATTCAATAAATATCGAAAACGCTATTCACCATACGGCACTGTGGCAAGTCTCTACCTGTGGGAAATTTCAGGCGGTGCAATTCCCGGATTAACGGATCCAGCACCGAAGAAGGTAAAGATAAAATAATCATAGAAGGAGTAACTCATGCAATTCGAATATCATGTATATGACAAAGAACTGCCTGATACTATTTTAATTGAGTTAAAAAAATTACACCAAGTGATTTTTAACACTTCTGAAGATTTGGAAGAGAAGATGTCTACAAAATCAAATGTACAAATAATCGTAGCCATAAGTGATGGAAAAGTAATCGGTTATAAAATCGGCTATGCGATTGATAAACACATTTTTTACAGTTGGCTTGGCGGGGTGGATCCTGAGTATAGAGGTCACGGTATCGCATCTAAACTTATGGATAAACAACATCAGGTATTGAAGGAATTAGATTATAAAATAGTGCGTACGAAAACCATGAACAAATGGCGGAACATGTTAATTCTTAATATCAAAAATGGATTTGATATTACAGAAGTTCTAACCGAGGACGATGGTACACAGAAGATAGTTTTAGAGAAACGTTTATAATTAATAGGAGGTTAACATGTTTAAATATATTTGAAAATAAAGCAGCTGGGAGTAATAGTATGTCATTTGAAAAATGCAAAAGTTTGAATATATTGATGACTGAGTTTAATAGAACATGGTTTATTGCCGGTGGCTGGGCAATTGATCTTTTTATCGGTACAGAAACCAGAGAACATGGTGATATAGAGTTTTCTGTATTTAGAAAAGATCAAGTATATTTAAAAAAGCACTTTAAAGGATGGAATTTTAATAAAGTCGTTAAAGGGAAATTCCATACATGGAACAACGAGTTTTTAGAATTACCAGTTCACGAAATACACGCATCAAATATTATAAACAATGAAAGGATAGAAATACTTTTAAACGAAACAAAGGATAATAGTTGGATATTTAGAAGAGATTCAAGAATATCATACCCAATCGAATCTATTTGGAGTATAAATGAAATTGGTATACCTTATCTTAATCCTGAAATTGTACTTTTATATAAAGCTAAAAACACAAAGGATAAAGACAATCATGATTTTAATTCTGTCTACAATTATCTCAGTGAGAAACAAATAAACAGGCTGAGAGATTCACTGAAGATACATGAACCAAATCATCACTGGCTGCAATATCTTAGTTAAATTAATTAAATGGATTATCTAAAAATTTTGATTAAAAGGAGATGCCAGTGTCTAATTACGAGAAACAGTTATTAGAAATCATCAATCAAGACGAATTTATTATTGAAGTAATAGAAGCAGTTGAACAGCTGCAATTAAATGATGCGTGGGTATGTGCAGGGCTCATCCGTAATAAGGTATGGGATGTTTTACACAATACTGACACCGAAATTAACGATATAGATGTTATATATTTCGATGATTCAGATGCAACGTGGGAAACAGAGAAACAACTAGAGAGAAAATTAATGGAGATTTTACCAACTCAGCTCTGGTCGGTGAAAAACCAAGCGAGGATGCATTTGAAGAGTGGGTTTAGTCCGTTCAAGTCGTCATACGATGGTGTCGCCAGTTTTCCAGAAACACCTACAGCTGTTGCGATAAGGAAAAATGGGATGAACATTGAAATCATGGCACCGTATGGATTACAAGATCTGTTCGAAATGAGAGTAAGACCTACGCCGTTATACTTTAAAGGTATAGCACGTCATTCAGTTTATATTGACAGAATGAAGAATAAAAATTGGCAAATCACTTGGGAACATCTATCGATAGAATATTAAAGAGAAGGAGTTCCAGAATGATTACAGGCATTAGTCATATAACATTTGTCGTACAGGACTTAGAACGTACAGCCGGGTTATATAAAGATATATTTGATGCTCATGAAGTTTATGATAGCGGCGATAAGATACACTCTTTAAGTCGAGAGAAATTTTTTATCATAGGCGGTCAGTGGATTGCTGTGATGGAGAGTGATGATATCGTGAAGAGATCGTATCATCATGTGGCTTTCAAAATTCGTGAGGATGATGTCGATTTTTATCTGGAAAAGATAAAGCGCAATAATCTTGAGATGAAGCCGCCAAGGAGTAGAATAGATGGTGAAGGTTATTCCATTTATTTCTACGACTACGATAATAATCTTTTTGAGCTGCACACTGGTACAATTGATGAGAGACTAGACAGCTACAGCCAGGTGGATAGTGAATCATAATAATTGATAGGGGGTAAGTACCATGACAGAAGTTTGGTTGCCTTCACTTATTACAGACACGCCGCAGGAAGGATACGATCTCGCGATGAAGCTTGCACGCAAAGCCGTTGGTATGACACAGCCTGACGCTAAGATTAGGGAGACACTCCGTCCGTCATATGCCTCAAACGCAGATAGTTTAACACTCGCATCTCAAGTTGTTGCGATTCATTTTCAAACAGTTGCTGCTGCAAATAACTATTGGAAATAATAGAATTCCCGATACCTCTAAACTTGAAGTTACAGTCATTTTTAGAGGTATTGTTGATTTTATCTGAAAAAGGAGCCGATAAAATGCGATACATTTTGTTGTTAAGGGGTATAAATGTTGGCGGGAAAAACAAAGTGGTAATGGCTGAAATTCGGGAGCAGTTGGCGAGCTTGGGATACGAGAATGTGCGGTCGTACATCAATAGTGGGAACTTGTTTTTTGAAAGTGATTCTGAACAGCTGGATATATATCAGGACGTGAGGAAAATGGTAGCGGATAATTACAATTTCAACATGCCGATTGTGCTGCTCAGTAAAGACCAGTTTGATGAAGAATACGCACAGTTGCCTGAGTGGTGGGATGATTTGTTTGCCCGTCAGGATATTCTCTTTTACACAGATCAGGTGGATAAGCAGCAGGTGCAGGAATTTGTTGAAGGGTTGGATTTGGGAGATGAGGTTGTTCATATTGGAAACCGTGCCTGTTACTGGGGAAAATATAATGAATCGAGTTATTTAAAGACAGCTTATCAAAAACACTTATTGAAAGCGCCGTTCTATAAAGAGATTACAATAAGGAATAGAAAGACATTTGAGAAGATATATGAGTTGTTGAATGAGTGATGTGTGTTGGGGACCCGTGACAGTAAGGGAGTCTAAACGTTCCACAGCATCTGAAAACGGACTCTGGTGAACACCCTGAGTAGAAAAATGTTCTCCAGAAGATGTTGAGATGCTGTGGTGAACACCTTGAGTAGAAAAGTGTTCCGCAACGTGTGGAAATGTTCTCTGTGGACCGTGGCAGAGCATGAAACGGTCCACAGCGTTTTAAAAATTGTTGTGTGGAACGCGGTGTGTGATGAAACGGTCCACAGCGTTTAAAAAATTGTTGTGTGGGCCGCGCAGAATCATAAATACGAGATTATTGGTGAATTATATGGAGATTACGATTGAGATACTTACTGAAAATGATTTAAAACAGCTATACGAATTTGAACTATCAAACAGAACCTACTTTGAAGAGATGGTACCGGGCCGTGGAGATGATTATTTTCATTACGAAACTTTTATCAAAAGAAATATGGAACTTTTAGAAGAGCAGCACCACAATCAGTGCTATTTTTATCTGATAAAAAACAACGCAAAAGAAATTTTTGGGAGAATCAATATTGTAGATATTGATCCGATAAACAATCAAGCGCATATCGGTTATAGAGTGGGTGGTTCACATATAGGTAAGGGCATTGCGAGTCGAGCCTTGTCTCTATTACTAGAAGAGGAAGTACTTAAACTCAACATCAATAAACTCTTCGCAAAAACAACGACAAATAATGTTGGCTCTCAGAAAGTATTAGAAAAAAATAACTTCACACATGTCTCAACAGATAGAGAAACATTTGAAATGAACGGGCAGCAGGTGTCTTTCATCCATTATCAGTGGGAAGAATAATTGTCAGTCAAAAGTATTAAATATCCAACGCTACTAATATTTCAACATTAATTAATTGAGAACGGTTATCAATTAGAATATAATATAGGTATTACGAATGCTGAGGAGTTAATTATTAATGCAAATTTACTGGACGACTATTAACAAAGTGATTGAAGAAACGCCAAATACATTTACGTACAATCTTGATTGCCCTGAAGATTTTGTTTGGGAAGAGGGTGCACACACGCATCTGGCGCTCGAAGGTTTTAACTCAGGTGATAAGCCGAACAAAGGACTTGTTCGCCACATGTCGATCTGTACATTACCTGGTGAAAAGACAATTGGTATTACGACAAGAATTAGAGAGCAGCGCTCTGAATATAAATCGATTTTAAATGATTTACAGATTGGCAGTAAGGTTGCTTTATTTAAAACACACTCGAATGTTCCGTTAAGACGTGAAGACAAAACGGTTTACCTGCTATCGTCAGGTGTTGGAATTGCGACATTTAGACCAGTCGTACTTGAGTATTTAAACGATGCTGAGGGTGTGAATTCTCTACATTCAGTAAATGTGGATTCTTCTAAAAATTATTTGTTCCCTGAAGTATTTACAACAAACACAGATAAAAATCTTACATCAGAGTTCATTGATAACCGCGCGTCATATTATGACAGAGTCAAAACACTGGCTGAAGATAAATCGGGAATTTTCTATGTCGTTGGCAGTGACGAGTTCTTAGAAGAAAATATCAAAGTTTTAAAAGAAGAAGGCATCGCTGCTGATCAAATTATGTTAGACAAGCGCGCGCAAAGAAAAGAAGAGTTATTGAAATAAATATTATTTTAAAAAGGCTGTTTTAACACTATGTTATAGCCTTTTTTTTATTGTATAATTTAACCATATTATAATATTAGAGGTAATCATGGTAAACTTAGGACTATCTAGTGATGAAGAAGAGTTATTTAATGACTCTGTAGA
>JBGYPO010000052.1:0-4378 GCA_041838435.1 Aliicoccus sp.
CTGATTGTTGAAGGTAAATATTTAATCAACGGTGCGCAACCACAAGAAGTGATTGAAAAGACATTGGAAGATATCGCTGAGAAAGAAGACTTACAATTAAATACTGGTTTTCAAATGATGGGCGGAGATGCTGAGGCCTGTCGTATGGAAGACGGTCAGTGGAAATGTGATTAAGCAACCGAAACTTGGTTGCTTTTTTTTTTTTTTGCAAAAATACTTTACAAAATAAATAATAGGTGATAGAGTCATATACATAAGTATAGAACTATATGAGGAGGGAAAACATTGAATGGGAAATTAGACGAGAGAAAACCAATCTTCCAACAGATTAAAGATTGGATCAGCGACCAAATTATTGATGAGTCACTTAAAGAGCATGATAGAGTTCCCTCGACGAATGAGATCGTTACTTTCTTTAAAGTTAACCATATCACAGTGTCAAAAGGCGTAAATCAACTCGTAGACCAAGGCGTAATTTATAAAAAAAGGGGTGTCGGTATGTTTGTAGCAGAAGGTGCCAGAGAAACATTACTTGTTGGACGTAAAGAAAAATTTAAAGAAGAATTTGTAAAACCGATGATTAATGAAATGTTGTTACTCGGATTAACTGAAAAAGAACTGTCAGAACTTATAAAAAGAGTGAAGGAGGATGAATATGGTCAACGTAGAATTTAAAAATGTCGATTTCAATATTAAAAGAGAAGAGATTTTAAAAAATATAAATCTGACGTTTGAACCTGGGAAGATTTATGGATTACTTGGTCGTAACGGTGCGGGAAAAACAACATTGTTATCGTTAATTGCAACCTATCAAAAAGTAACGAATGGTCAGTTGATGGTAGCAGGAGAGAATCCATATGAAAATGAGAAAATTCTACCATTGGTAAATTTCTTCCATCATGCAAACTACAACGATGAAACGTATTCCATCAAGACTTATTTCGAGCTAAGACAAGCATATTTCCCTGAGTTTAATATGAGTTATGCTGAAGACTTGCTCGCAGAATATAAGCTTTCTAGAGATAAAAAAATGAGTGAATTATCATCAGGTCAATCTGCAATTGTCGAAGCGGTTATGGGTCTAGCGACGATGGCACCAGTTGTTCTGTTTGATGAAGTGACAAATGGCATGGATGCACCATCTAGAGAGAAGTTTTACAAGCAAGTATTAAACGCAAAGAACCGAGAAAATCGAGTGATTGTACTATCGACTCATATCGTTTCTGAGATGGATTTCTTGTTTGATGATGTCGTTATTATCCACCATGGTCAGATATTGATTGATGAGGAAGTCGACGTTTTCTTAGAGAGTGGTTATGAAGTAACAGGAAAAGTAGACGCAGTGCTTGAGTACACAAAGAATAAAAAAGTACTTGCGACACGTTCGCTTGGACCAACAAAATCATCTTCAGTTCTTGGAGAAGTTACAGAAGAAGACTTTGAGATCATGGAACAATTAGATGTTAGTTTTTCACCGATCAAATTACAAGATTTATTTATCAATATGACGGAAGACAAATAGGAAGGAGAGAACTATGAATAATAGACTAAAACTTGCAACATCTCACCTCACTTGGGCAGGAATGACAGGTTTGCTCTGGTATATATCGATTTTTACCGTGATTTATATTGCGATATTTTTGATTTTTGGTGGGGCAGAATTAGATGAAATGTCCTATCTATCAATCGGTCTGAACGCAAACCGTGTGTTTATGTTGGTGATGGGAATTATTGTTGGTGGTGCGTATATTGCCTGGACATTTAGTTTGTCCGTTACACGAAAACAATTTTACAAAGCAAATTTGCTATCAGGTTTATTTATAACGATTTTATTGACTGGTGCTATCTTACTACTCAGCCTATTGGTAAACTTACTGCCGTTTGTTGGTACAGAACCGATAGATGATTCATTAGATATGCATCCAGTATTGAATATCATCACGGCCACTTTACAGACATTCATGGCTTATATAGCCGGCGCATTAATTGGTACAGGTTTTTATCGGAATGGATGGGCGGGTACACTTGGTATCATTATAACGGTGATATTTTTCAGCGTACCAGGTATGGTTGACCCGTATATTGTCGATATATTGAATTCAAGTGCTGGATTCGGTGTATTAATCGTGACGATATTATTCACACTGATATTAGCTACGTTGCACTATGTGTTTACTCGAGACATCGTCATCAAACTATAAACAAAGAAAGCATATGAGACATTTTGGTCTCATATGCTTATTTTTATTTTACGATTAATACTGGAATGTCGGAACGTTTCGTTACCTTATGACTGACACTACCAAGCATCATTTCTTGGAGTGCGTTCAAACCTCTACTGCCTAGAACAACAATATCAAAATCACCACTGTTTGCTGTTTTAACAACGGTTTCATTCGGTACACCTTGTAAAAACTGAACGTCATAGTTAACGTTATTACCACGATACAATGCTTCTATTTTAGCGACCTTCTCTTGTCTTTTACCAACGAGACTCTCAGCATGACTACTGTGTAGTATCTCATCTTTTGACTGCGACGGATCGACAACGTTTAACACAGTAACGATTGAGTCTTCACGAAGTAACTTTAATGTTTCTTCCGCTGCACGATAGCTATTGTCTGATCCATCTGCTGCTAATAATATTCTTCTATACATATTGGAATTCCTCCTACTCCGTAATATACTTTTCTTTTAATTGACTAAGTTCTTTTATGATTTTTCTACTATCCGCATTGAGTTTGTGGACAGAAACAGTATTCCCAGCTTCTTCATACTTTCTAACAATCGTATCAACAGCATCAACCGCGGAATCATCCCAAAGGTGTGCTTTACTGAAGTCTAATTGAATCGGTTTGTCATACTTTTTAAAGTTAAGTTGCTCGATTGTTGTATCGATGGATGCAAAGAAAATCTGACCTTCGAAACGTACATTAATAACATCATGCGCTTCTTCAATCGCTACATCGACATTCGAAATCTTACGTGCAAAGAATAATGCACTGAAGATAACACCTGCTATAACACCGATAGCGAGGTTACTTGTTAGTAAGACCAATGCAACAGTAATCACCATAACGAATGAATCTGAACGTGGTGCTTTTTGCAGGAATTTAAATGAACCCCAATCAAAAGTACCGATAGATACCATAACCATAATTCCAGCTAGAATTGGCATTGGAATCTCAATGACTAGATCGCCAAGTACGATGATCAAGAACATGAGTACGACACCAGCGGTGAATGTAGATAATCGTGTTGTTGCACCTGAACGTACGTTAATCACAGATTGACCAATCATCGCACAACCACCCATACCGCCGAAGAATCCAGTAATGAAGTTCGCAATACCTTGCCCACGAGATTCTCTATTTTTACTACTATACGTGTCTGTCGCGTTATCAACAATTCTTGCTGTAAGTAGACTTTCAATTAAACCAACAACGGCCATTGATAATGAGAATGGCAGGATAATCATCAATGTCTCAAGTGTTAAAGGTACATCAGGAATGAAGAATGCAGGTAATGATCGTTCAATTGCACCTAAGTCCCCTACGGTCCCGACATTAGAACCAAATGCAAGATAAAAACCAGTTAATACGACGAGCGCAATTAAAGGAGCAGGAATCGTTTTAAAGAATCGAGGTACAACATAAATAATTAATAACGTGACTGCAAGATAAACATATGTATGAAAAGAGATTCCAAAAATGTGTTCAATTTGGGACATGAAAATCATTATGGCAAGTGCGTTTACAAACCCAATCATGACTGAATTCGGGATAAACTTCATTAACTTACCAACCTTTAATACCCCGAGAATTATCTGAATAACACCCATAAGTATTGTCGCTGCGAGTAAATAGTCGACGCCGTATTCACTGACTAGAGGCACAACGAGTAGAGCAATCGCACCAGTAGCAGCTGAGATCATCGCAGGACGGCCACCGACAAATGAAATAATGACAGCAATCATGAATGAAGCCCAAAGACCTACCATTGGGTCAACACCAGCAATAATTGAGAAGGCAATTGCTTCCGGGATTAATGCAATCGCTACTAATACCCCCGCGATAATATTCGTGCCTGGTGCTGCTAACCATTCACGTTTAAATTTTTCAACCATGTATACACTTCCTAAATATTAAAATAATCAACTACTAGTATATCAAAGTTGATTGCTCATAACGGTTTAATTAGTTCTCAATATGTTAGATAATGGAGACATAACATTCTAAAGGGTGAGCTTAATGGACGTACAATTTCCAATTGGTAAGTTAGATGTGCCAGAAACAGTAAAGGTTCTTAACAATTGATCTTCCCTAAGTGACTCACCCAACGCTACAATCCTTGAGTTGATACCTGTTAACATAAGAAC
>JBGYPO010000053.1:0-11270 GCA_041838435.1 Aliicoccus sp.
ACAATTTCGATACTGAATCATGCATTTGATGGAGAACAGCGTCGAGCGGCACTCAGCTGGTGGTCGATAGGTGCGTTCGGTGGTACTGGTTTAGCATCGCTATTTGCGGGTCTAATTTCAACATATTTCTTTTGGCAGATCACATTTATTATTTCCATAATTATAGCTTTCGTCGCACTTTACTTATTGAAAGACTTGCGAAAGATAAGATTTGTAAAAGGGGGCTCGAATGGCCGCTTTGATTTTATAGGTCTAGTCTTATTTACAGTATCGCTGGCAGCACTCAGCATATTCATCACACAAGGTGACAGCTGGGGATGGTTAAGTCCAATTTCTATCCTGCTTGCTGTCGTGACGATAATTACAGCAGTTATCTTCTTTAAATTTGAAAATACACAAAAGACACCATTTTTAGATTTATCACTGTTCAGTAACAGAGCATACACAGGGGTAACCTTTGGTAACTTCTTATTAAATATGTCAGTCGGATCGATTGCGGTATTCAATGTCTATACACAAAGAAGCATGGGTATGACAGCGTTTGAGTCAGGACTCGTGACGCTGCCGTATGTGATTTTACTCTTGCTTCTAGTCCGGGTGGGTGAGAAGAGTATCGCAAAATTTGGACCTAAGCGCGCGCTTGTTACGGCACCATTATTACTCTTAGTTGGTGTTGTATTCTTCTCAATGACATTCTTTGATGGTTGGCAATACATTTTAATTGCCGCGATCGGATTCGCATTCTTCGGAGCCGGGGTAGGGTTATTTGCCACACCTGCTTTAGATACAGCAGTTTCATCACTGCCTGAGGATAAAACGGGCGTCGCATCTGCAATTTTTAAAATGGCATCGACACTCGGGCAGGGTTTCGGTATCGCAATACTAATTTCTGCCTATACAATATTAAACGGTCAATTTGATATAGATATTGCAGCCAGCGGCACATTTATTGTGAATATGTTATTTGCCATAATTTCATTCTTATTCATCTGGAAATTCTTACCGAATCAACAGAAAAAAATCTAATATACACGAAATGGAATAAATACGGTATAATCCACATAATACATGTTGGCTGGAGGAGGAGTGAAAGTATGGAAATCAAAAATGTAAAAATAGGTGAAGGTTCACCTAAGATTGTCGTGTCCTTTGTCGGTCATAACTTAGAAGAAATTAGGCGCGAGCTTGCTATTGCAATGAACAACAAAGATAAGTTTGACATCATAGAGATTCGTGGTGATAGTTTTGAAACACTGAGTCATGAAGAGCATATTGAATGTGTGAACACAGTTATTAATGAATTAACTGACGTACCGGTGCTGTACACATACCGCACGATTCAAGAGGGCGGTAAGGGCGGTAAAAGTGCAGCGGAATATGAAGCACTTCTCGCTCATGTGATTGATCAATGTACCATTGATATTATTGATATTGAATTCTTTAAGTATGAGGATATTGTCGATCATTTGGTTAAGAAGGCGAAGGATAAAGATATCGTCGTACTTCTAAGTGTACACGATATGGAAGATACACCGCATTTCGAAGAAATGATGGCAACATACCAGGCGATGATTGCCCAGGGTGGGGAAATTTTAAAAATTGCTTACATGCCTAAAAATGGACGCGACGTACTCAGCGTATTGAGTGCCGTTCATGATGCAAGGCAGGCATTCGATGTCCCAGTTGTTGGGATTTCGATGGGTGATACCGGTAGAATTACGCGTCTCGCTGGGGGCGTATTTGGCTCATGCCTGATGTATAGCTATTTAGAAGATGCAGCAGCAGAAGGTCAAGTCGATGCATATTTATTAAAACAAAACCTATCAAAGTTTGATTAGAAGACGTTTCGTGTGCGTCAGAGTGAAAAAATTCTGAGCTGCCGCACACACCGGGGCGTTTCGTGTGCGTCAGAGTGAAAAAATTCTGAGCTGCCGCACACACCGGGGCGTTTCGTGTGCGACAGACCGGAAAAACCTGAGTTGCCGCACACCAGACGTAATCAATCACACTTACAACACAAACAAAAAAGGCTTTGAGATCTTAACATTAAGATCTCAAAGCCTTTTTACTTTAAACTATAGATTTTCACTTAAAAATGCTTCAACCTGTTCCGGTGTTTTTGCATCTCTGGAGTGTAGGTGTGCGAGTTTCTCACCGTTTTTAAATACGAGTAATGATGGAATACCCATCACTTCATTTTCTTCTGCAGCTGCTTCAACGTCATCGCGATTTAATTCATAGAATGTTGTATCCTCGAACTTCTCTAAAATCGGTGGAATGAAATGGTTGAGTACTGTGCAATCCGGGCACCATCCTGCATAAAACTTAACGACAATTTTCTCGTCGCTGTCAATTGCTGATTTGTAACTTTCATAAGTTTCTAGTGCTTTCATAAGTTTGACCTCTTTCCAATGTTCTGATTATCATTATGTTATCATGAACCAATCAACAATCACAAAGTATTAAATTGCTATAACTGATTTTAAATGGCTAATTTTAGGGTATAATTATAGCGAATTCATATAGATACATAGGAGGTTAACATGATAACAGTATACGGATATAAAAAATGCAGTACCTGCACCAAGGCTAAAAAGTTTCTAACAGAAAAAGGTGCAGATGTGAACTTTATCGATATGGTGGAATCAACACCGTCTCACGAGGAATTAGCTGAGATTATCGGACGTTCAGATTATCCAATCGATGACTTTTTTAACAAGCGCGGGAAAAAGTTTAAAGAACATGAGCTTGGGGATAAGCTACCTGGCATGAGTGATGACGAAAAGATTAAGGTACTCTCCACAGATGGCATGTTAATCAAACGCCCGTTTGTCGTTTCTGATGATGCTGTCATTCTGGGCTTTAAAGAAGATGCCTACGAAGAAAGTTTCAATCTATAAATGCTTGTATAAGGAATGAATAAATGAGATAATCAAATCGTAAATACAAAGGAGGTTTTTCACGTGGCAACACCAAAAGAATTAAAATATAGTAAAGACCATGAATGGGTAAAAGTTGATGGAAACGTAGCGAGAATTGGCATCACGGCATTTGCACAATCTGAGCTTGGAGACATCGTGTTTGTTGAACTTCCAGAAGTGGATGATGAAATCGAATTAGACGAGTCTTTCGGTAACGTTGAATCAGTTAAGACAGTTTCGGAACTTTATGCACCATTATCTGGTAAAGTGGTCGCTGTTAACGAAGAGTTAGAAGACAGCCCTGAACTTGTCAACGAATCACCATATGAAGAAGCATGGATGATCGAAGTAGAATTATCCGACGAAACACAACTTGATAACTTAATGGATGCAGACGCATACGACGAAATGACGAATGCATAAATGACACTCTAGACAATTATGTCTAGAGTTTTTTAAAACTATTTTCTAATTCAATATACAATGATAGGTGGTTTTTATGATGTATTTTTGCGATAAAGTGCTCATTGTTGAAGGTATAACAGATAAGCGAAGAGTCGAGGAAGTATTGATTGAGCCTGTTCAAATTATTTGTACGCATGGTACGATGGGGATTGAAAAGCTCGATGAAATTTTAGAGCAAGTAAATGACAATGATATTTACATCCTATCTGATGCGGATAAAGAAGGTCGTAACATTAGAAAATGGTTTAAAAAGCATTTAAGTGAGAGTACGCATATGTATATTGATCCAAAATTTAGTGAAGTTGCGAATTGTCCATTGGACTACCTGGCAAATGTATTAGATAGACATGGATTTTACGTCGATACCAGCTTAATTATGAGAGGCAAATATAGTAATGAAGAACGAATTAAATACGAACGAGCTTACACAACTCATCCAATCTAATCAACGTGTGATTATATTTGGGTACGCACCAATATGTGCGACTTGTGCAATCTCACATCGCATGTTGAAGATTGTTCAAGACACACTTAAGTTTAAATTCTACGAGATTGATTTGAATTATCACCAGGAATGGGTGCAGACACATCAAGTGATGTCAGCCCCAGCTCTGTTATTAATTGAGAACGGAAAAATAGTAGAACGTATCTATGCATTTAGAGATGTTGGATATTTATTTGAAAAATTAAAAATTTTTGTAGTTGACGAAAAAAATTCCTGGTGATATAGTGGTCATCAACAAATTAAATATAGCTTTAACTCTTATCAAGAGTGGTGGAGGGATGTGCCCTTTGAAGCCACGGCAACCGTCTTTAATGACAAGGTGCCAAGTCACTGTTATTTAATAACACAGATGAGAGGTTATTGTATTTATAATACAAACCTACTCATTTATCTAATTGAGTAGGTTTTTTTGTTGGAAAGGGGGCAATGCATTGATCGAAATAAAAGATGTCTCAAAACGATTTCAATTAAAATCATCTGTTGTAGATGCTGTTGACAATGTGTCTCTTCAAGTTGATCCGGGTGAAATCTTCGGCATCATTGGTTATTCAGGCGCAGGAAAGTCCACTTTGATTCGTTTACTCAACGGACTTGAAACGACCACATCAGGAAATATCCGCATCGGTGATGACTATATCAATGCAATGAAAGGAAAAAAGCTCAGAAAGAAACGTCAAAAAGTATCTATGATTTTTCAGCACTTCAATCTGCTTTGGTCACGAACGGTTGAAGAAAACATTCGTTTTCCACTTGAAATAGCAGGTGTGAATCGTCATGAGCGTAATAAACGTGTGCAAGAGTTGATTGACTTGGTCGGACTGACCGGACGGGAAAAATCTTATCCGAGCCAGCTCTCAGGCGGACAGAAACAGCGCGTCGGTATCGCAAGGGCTTTATCGAATGCACCGGAAGTGCTGTTATGTGACGAGGCAACGAGTGCACTTGACCCTGAGACAACAGACGAGGTGCTGGAGTTACTGCTCGATATACGAGATAAGCTGGGACTCACAATCGTGCTTATCACGCATGAGATGCCGGTGATTCGTAAAATCTGTGACCGGGCAGCCGTAATGGAGAGTGGACGAGTTGTTGAAGTTGGGACAATCGAACAGCTGTTTAAGCGACCGAAATCAGACGTTACAAAGCGCTTTGTGAAAGATGACTTAAAAGATGACGAAACAGATATTTCATATGCTGCTGTAAAAGAACAATTTCCGAATGCAACGCTCGTTAAATTGTCATTTCTCGGTTCAGAGAGTAAAACGCCGATCGTGTCCAAGATTATTAAAAAGTATGACATCGATATGAATATTATCGCGGGCTCAATCAAGCATGCACAGGATGAGAGTTTCGGTCATTTATACGTGACAATCGATACTGATGCACTAACCTTAGATGCGATTGAGACTGAATTGCTGCAGGAGAATGTGAGCCTGGAGGTTGAGCGCGATGGATAAAATTCGCAGAGATTTTGAAGAGATGCTCAGCTTTGAAAACGTAAGGTGGGACGATGTATGGGAAGAGACAGTGGCGACACTATATATGACTGGTTTCTCGACACTGTTCACTTTTATCTTTGGACTTATTCTTGGCGTCATTCTATTCCTGAGCGGTCGCGCACAAGGTCGCGTCATTTACGTGATTTACACCATCACATCGTTTCTGGTCAACCTATTTCGTGCGATTCCGTTTATCGTATTAATCATTTTACTTATTCCGTTTACGGCAGAAATCATGGGCACAATCATGGGCGTGAAAGGTGCACTGCCTGCACTTATCATCAGTGCCGCACCGTTTTATGCACGACTCGTTGAAATTGCACTTAAGGAAATTGATAAAGGCGTCATTGAAGCCGCACAATCGATGGGCGCAAATATATGGCAGATTATTATTAAAGTCTTAATTCCAGAATCACTGCCAGCACTTATCTCAGGTATTACCGTCACAGCAATTATGCTCGTCGGTGCAACAGCTATTGCTGGTGTTATCGGTGCAGGCGGGCTTGGTACACTCGCGTACATGGTCGGTCATACACGTGGCCAGCCGGATGTAACATTAGTCGCAACAATTGCAATTCTGATTATCGTTTTTGCAATTCAGCTCGTAGGGGATTTTACTTCTAAGGCTGTAGATAAGCGGTAGTCATCAATATAAAAACAAATAAATTTATAGGAGAGATTTATCATGAAATTAAATAAACTTACAGGTCTTACATCACTCGTCGTAGCTTCTATTATTACGTTTTCTGCTTTATCAGGCAGTGTGTCAGCTCAGGATGAAGTCGTTATTAAAATTGGTGCATCACCAGCACCACATGCAGAAATTTTAGAAGAAGCCGCTGACATTTTAGCTGAAGAGGGAATTATTCTAGATATTTCAATTATCAATGACTACGTCACACCAAACCGTTTGTTATATGAAGAGGAACTGGATGCAAATTTCTTCCAGCACATTCCATTTTTAGATATCGAAAATGATACTCATGAATATGATCTTGTGAATCTTGGGCCTGTACATATCGAACCAATTGCTGTGTACTCGAATGACTATGAATCACTTGAAGACTTACCTGAAGGTGCTACAATTTTAGTATCAAATAACGTTGCAGATGAGGGGCGTATTTTATCATTTTTTGTCAATGCAGGACTGCTTGAAATTGATGAATCTGTAGAAGATATCGTCGATGCAACATTTGATGATATAACAGAGAACCCGAACAACTTTGACATCGATAACAACTCAGCACCGGAATTACTTGTGAACCTGTTTGAATATAATGAAGGTGATGCAGTCATCATCAACTCAAACTTTGCAATCGATGGTGATTTGAATCCACTTGAAGACTCAATCGCAATTGAAGACGGTGACTCACCTTACGTGAACGTCATTGCAGTCCGTGCAGGTGATGAAAACCGTGAAGAACTGCTCCGTTTATTAGAAGTGTTGCAGAGTGAAGAAATCCAAAACTTCATTACAGAAACATATGATGGCGCAGTTATTCCGGTAACTGAATCAGACGATGAAGAGACCGATGAAGAAGAATCTGATGAAGATGCAGAAGAAGAGTCAGACGAATAGAATTAGTGTGCGTTACTTTACTTAGCAAAAATGATATAATTGTGACAGTAAAGGAGATGTTAATATGCACGAAGAACAGAGAAGATTTGACGGTACACTCGTTGCAGTTTCTTATATTACAACATTGTTCTCACTCCTCCTTGTCCCGATTCTCATTTGGGTGTTAAAGCGAGATGAAGGCGGCGAAACAGAGCAGGGTTTACGCGATGTTATGAACTACGGAATTAGTTATACAATCTACTTAATTGTTTCAGGACTTCTCACAATTGTGTTAATTGGATTTGTAACGACACCGATTCTAGGACTTATGCTCATTATCTTTTCTATTGTAGGTGCTGTTAAAGCCGCGCAAGGTGAAAGATGGGTACCACCGTTCACAATAAATATTTTATAATATGAATATTTGAACCCGCACGATCACGAATATAATATTTAATAAGCTCCTGCTGTAGCAGACAGAGAAATAATAAATTTCTCTAATCTACTACAACGGGAGATTTTTATGTCTTGAAAAAAGCAAAATCCAATTGTAGGATTTTGCTCTGTCCAACTCTATTTTAATCCTGTGGTTCTGTAATCACACCGCATGCAATCGGGTCACCTGCGTCGCCCGACGGCTGTGACTCATAATCATCTTCACCGGAATGAATGATTAAGGAAGTGCCTTCTTCTGTATGCAATGATGTTTCAACGTCTTCATCCAGAATCGTTACATTTGTAGCCTGTACTTCTGTTGATACTATGCCGTCTTCATCTACTTCTATGTTCTCAAGATCGCCCGCATGTGGACCGTCTTCATGGTCAAAACCGTGCGATGCATCTGTCGGATTAAAATGGTCTCCCGCAGATTCAAATGTAGGTGCTTCACAAATACCTGCATTATGAATATGCATGCCATGCATTCCCGGTTCCAGGTTCTCAGCTTCGAGCGCAATCATCAGTCCATCGTCAGTTTCAGAAAATGTAGCTGTACCTATTTCCTCTTCATTGGTATCATGCATCGTCACAACAATCTCATTTGAAGTTTCCTGAGTCACCCCTTCATCATTTACGCCTTCATCATTACCATCTCCAGCATCTTCACCGTTGCCGCAGGCAGCAATTACAAAAATTAGCATGAACAATGGAGTAAAAGTCCATCTCTTCATATTGTATCCCTCCAGTCGTTTACTGGAATTCTCCCTGTTTAAAATAGTATAAACGGATATTATATTATTATTATCTAAAATTATGAATTATAATGCAAAAACATATCTAAATCAGTGGACAGTAAAAGCTTAAGAGACACCAAATCACCGCATTCAAAAATAATCTACAACTCATGGTGTAATTCATACCTAAATAGCCTGTTTTATTATTAATTTAGTCAAAAATAAGGTATGCTATTAAGTGTAATAAAAATCACACTTTTAGTTTGATTCTTATTTAGAATTATTATAAACTATAGTAGTGATTCAGAAAAAATTTGTGGAGGGTATTACTAATGACTTCTGTTTTAGAGATTAAAGATTTACACGTTGAAATAGACGGTAAACCAATTTTAAAAGGAATCGATCTAACGCTTAAACAAGGTGAGATCCATGCTGTTATGGGTCCTAACGGGACTGGAAAGTCTACGTTAGCACAAGCGATTATGGGTCATCCTAGATATGATGTTACACAAGGTGAAGTATTATTAGATGGCGAAAACGTATTGGATATGGAAGTAGATGAGCGCGCTCAAGCGGGTCTATTCTTAGGTATGCAATATCCATCTGAAATCTCAGGTGTAACAAACTCTGACTTCTTGCGTTCTGCTATAAATGCACAACGTGAAGAAGGTGACGAAATCAACTTAATGCAGTTCATTAAGAAATTAGATAAAAACATGAATGATCTTGAAATGGACTTAGATATGTCTACGCGTTATTTAAACGAAGGTTTCTCTGGTGGAGAAAAGAAACGTAACGAAATTCTTCAATTATTAATGTTAGAACCTAAGTTTGGTATTTTAGATGAGATTGACTCTGGTCTTGACATCGATGCACTTAGAGTTGTATCTGATGGTATTAACTCAATCCGAGGTGAAAACTTTGGTGCCTTAATTATCACGCACTATCAGCGTTTACTTAACTACATCACACCAGATTACGTTCATGTAATTATGAAGGGTAAAGTTGTTAAGTCGGGTGGTAAGGAACTTGCTGAACGTTTAGAAGCTGAAGGTTATGACTGGATTAAAGATGAACTTGGCATCGAAGACGAAACACTTGTAGAAGAATAAGACAGGAGGATACTCATGAAAACTGAAGTAAAAGAATTTAAGTTAGATGGTGAGTCGATCATCAAGCGTGCAACTGAGCGCGGTGAAGGCGACTTCTTTATTAATAAGAAAAAAGAAGCAATCGATAAATTTGATACTTTAGAAATGCCTAGACCAGATAAGACAAAAATAACTGGCTGGGACTTTTTCTCTGTTTCTAAACCTGTAGTTAACGGTGATGTATTTGAAAACTTAGAGAGCTTACCAAATACAGTGAAACAAGTGGTTGATTTAGATGTTGTTGAGAACTTATATGTGCAGCATAATAACACGCCTGCATTTTTGAAGGTTTCAGATCAACTCTTAGACCAAGGTGTCATTATCGAGAATATTTTTGAAGCAAGCGTTAATCATAAAGAGCTTGTCGAGAAATATTTCATGACTGATGGTGTACGTGTAGACGAGCATAAACTTGCAGCGTATCACGCAGCAATGTTAAACGGTGGTTTATTTGTATACGTACCTAAAGACGTTATTGTTCCAAACCCAATTCAAATGGTTGTGTTACATGATGATGCAGACGCATCATTATTTAACCACGTTTTAATCGTTGCAGAAGCGGGTTCTGAAGTCACATATGTTGAGAACTATGTGTCGACAGTTGAGGAGTCTAAGGAACAGATAAATATCGTGTCTGAAGTTATTGCAAAAGATAACGCAAAAGTTACTTACGGTGCAGTTGACTTCTTAGCAGCAGGATTTACAGGTTATGCGAACCGCCGTGGTGTAGTTGGTAACGATGCTTCAATCGATTGGGCACTTGGCCTGATGAACGATTCAAACGTCATTTATGACAACACAACATATTTAATGGGTGACCGTTCACATTCAGATTTGAAAATAGTCGTTGTAGGCCGCGGTTCTCAGCGTCAAAACTTCACGACACAAATCATCCATTATGGTAAAGAGTCAGCGGGTCACATCTTAAAACACGGTGTGATGAAAGACAGCGCAACAAGTATCTTTAACGGTATTGGTTCAATTAGAAAAGGTGCTTCAGGTGCTGATGCACAACAAGAATCACGTGTGCTTATGTTAAATGAGCGCGCGCGAGGAGATGCAAACCCAATCTTACTCATCGATGAAGATGATGTAACAGCAGGTCACGCAGCATCTGTAGGACGTGTAGATCCACTACAGCTCTTCTATCTAATGAGCCGTGGTATCTCACAAAAAGAAGCAGAGCGATTAGTAATTCATGGATTCTTAGCGCCGGTTGTATCTGCGTTACCAATTGAATCTGTGAAAAAACAGCTCACAGAAGTTATTGAACTTAAAGTATTATCTAAATAGTTACGAAAGGGAGTGTGTCAATGAGTGTTTATGAATATCGAAAAGATTTCCCGATTCTGGAGCAAGAAGTGAATGGGAATCCGCTCGTTTACTTTGACACGACGGCAACAAGTCAAACCCCTGTACAAGTGATACAAGCAATGAGTGAATATTATGAGAAATATAACTCGAATGTTCACCGTGGCGTCCATACACTCGGTACTAAAGCGACAGAAGGTTATGAAAATGCACGCATGAAGGTCAGACAATTTATCAATGCGAAACGCTTTGGTGAAATCGTGTTTACACGCGGTACCACTGCAGCAATAAACTTAGCCGCGCGCAGCTTTGGCGATATGGTAGTGGAATCTGGTGATGAAATTGTAGTCACAGAGATGGAACACCATGCAAATTTAGTACCATGGCAAGAACTCGCAAAACGTAAAGGTGCGAAGCTCGTATTCATACCTCTAGAAGAAAATGGTACGATTCTTCCTGAGAGTGTAGAGCAAGTCATTAATGAAAAGACAAAAATTGTTGCGATTGCGCATGTATCTAACGTGCTCGGAACAATTAATGATATAAGATCAATTGCTGAAGTTGCACATGCATATGATGCTTACATTGTTGTTGACGGTGCACAAGCGGTTCCACATATGAAAGTGGATGTCCAGGATTTGAATGTAGATTTCTATGCATTTAGTGCCCACAAAATGCTTGGTCCAAC
>JBGYPO010000054.1:0-7391 GCA_041838435.1 Aliicoccus sp.
ATAAAGAAATCGCGAACAGAGATTATATCTTTGTTTGCGGTTTTTTTGTTGTGGAGATTGAAAATCTGTGTTTAGCCACAACTCGATGATTTTAGAACCAGTTGTGGCGGTTTGACGTACCCACTAGAAATATAAGTGCTAATCGTGACTATGAGCAACTCTCATTGGCACGAAAGCGGTCTAATTGTGACTATGAGCAACTCTCATTGGCACGAAAGCAGTCTAATCGTGACTATGAGCACGAAAGCAGTCTAATCGTGACTATGAACAACTCTCATTGGCACGAAAGTGGTCTAATCGTGACTATGAGCAACTCTCATTGGCACGAAAGCGGTCTAATCGGGACTCTGTGCAACTCACAAGGTCCCAAGAATCAGACAAAACCTAACTCCACCTCAAGTAATACAACATCAACACAACTGCTAAGCCAACTTTACCTGCATCTTCAGCCAAAGGCGCCGAGAGCTTCGCTACTCTGACCTGAAAATCTCTAAATATGTAATGGTACTTTACATCATTCCTAAATGAGGACAAGTCTATCAACCCGCTGCCGTCTGTATCATCAAAAAGTATTTCACTGTTTACGCGATACTTCTTTACTTCGCTATCATCAATATCAGGATCGCCAACATACGCATAACCGCGGAATCGCAGCAAAGTTTTCAATTCATCAAAGGTCACGTAGCCAATCATCCGACCTTCATCGTCAAAAATATCGACAACTGCGCTCCGCCATCCCCGGCGTTTAAACGAAACTAAACGCCTCCCTTCGTGGTCATGAAAATGATAATTCAGCGGTGTTAAAAAATTTAAATTTGATAGCAATGAAATCATGAATGTCCGAACACCTGTAATCTCCATTGTCGAGCGCCCAAGGTACGCACCATCTGTATTAAACAGCATTACGCGTTTAAAAAACCAGACGTCAAACTGTGGGACGAGTTCTTTTATCCGTGAGTAGTCAAGTTCAGCATTACCTTGATCGTGTGGTTTCGTCAGCCGAGCAAACACAAATCCAATAAAAGCAAGTATTAAGGCGGTAAACTCTACTGTGCCCACGATGACAAAAATTGTGTCCATAATTTCATCATACGGCAATCCGAGCCACACATGACGCACCAGGTAAAACAAAATAAGAGGTATTAAACTGATAAAAAACACAAATAACCCAGCCCACATACTTCGCCTATATTTCTTATAAATCATCTCGCTCCGCCCACCTATAAATAAGTAAATTAAAAAAACTCCCACAACTCTCTGCGGAGTTCGGGAGTTCTATCATTCGTTATGCTTCTTCTTTTACGTACGGTAACAACGCCATGTGACGAGCGCGTTTAATCGCAATCGTTAAGCGTCTTTGATACTTCGCTGAAGTACCAGTTACACGACGAGGAAGAATTTTTCCACGTTCTGAAATGAACCTTTTTAGAAGCTCTACTTCTTTGTAATCGATATGTGTGATACCGTTTGCTGTGAAGTAACAAACCTTTTTACGACGTTTACCGCCTCTTCTTGGACCTGCCATAGTTGTTGCCTCCTTATTATCAATTTGAGTATAGGTGTGTGGCCTATAATATTCGCTCAAACTCATAATTCGTTCATAGACGTGTAAGTTCTAACGTGTGATATGTGCGCTATTCATCTTACATTATTATTGATAAAATGTCAACATTCTACCTTGACATTACTTTTTTCTTCGCTTAGAGAAAATCATCACAATAAATCCAATCAATACAACAACTATCAGAATAACTGTCATCAAAATGAGATTCGTTAAGATTAAATAACCATCATCGTCCATCGGTATATCTGTAAACTGTCTATAGACGACTGGTGCAATTGAGAAAATAATTAGGATGACTGCAAATATCCAATACTTCATAAATAGAAGTGCTAACGCTATAATCCCAAGTATCACCCATCCGATAATAATACTTGTGTCATACGGTAACTCTCCAAGATACACGAGAGACATACCGCGGAATACCGCATCACCATACAGATAAACACCTGCGAGCATAATAATATATGAGAATAAAATTAAGTAAGCAACCATAGAGATCTTGTTTTTATCGTATTCAACAAAATGATTCTCTGATACTTTTAAGATTGCGTAAAGACCAAAGCCACCAAGACCGATAAAGAGCAATACAAACAAGATGTATTCCAGCGTCCATGTGAATGTACCGTTTAAAAATTGCGGTGCAACAAGCAGACCAAACAGCAATATAAATATCGCAATGATTGGCTTTAGGAGATTGCGTGCACGCGGTAAATCGCGACCGACAACGTCCGCATACTGCTCTGGTCCACCGCCAAAGTTCTCAATGCTCTCGTTGTTGGCGTTGGCATATTCAAATTGTTGAATAACACTCGCCACCTGTTGTGCGATAAACTCCGGATGTTTACCCTTTTTCTCGAGGGCATACTCAAACTTTTTAATAAATGTTTCCTGTGATTCATTTAACATACCTTATTCAGCTCCAAAATAAGTCACTTTGATTAGTTGTCCACATTATAACATCACAAAATGACTTTAAATCAGGGAAATATGGTACATTTATGAACATTATTAAAGTGACTCATACATTAATTATTTGATGACGTGGCCATCTTCCTCACGATAAACAACATGACAAAACTAATGAGTATAATACTCACAACCCAGAACCAGACGAGTGTATAGTTTCCAGACTGCATTTCTACGTAAATTGCGGTCGGCAGTGTTTGCGTGCGTCCAGGAATATTACCGGCAATCATCAGTGTCGCTCCAAACTCTCCGATTGCGCGGGCGAAACTTAATATTGCCCCCGAAATGAGTGCAGTCGAAACGAGCGGTAATGTAATCTTATAAAATACCTGAAAGTTGGATGCGCCATCGATTTGCGCTTGCTCTTGGACAGATTTATCGACACCAAGGAACCCTACTTTCGCCGCCTGATACATGAGCGGAAATGCAACAACCGTACTCGCAATGACTGCTGCATACCACGTAAAGATAAGAGAGCGGTCAAAGACTGCAACAATCATTGAACCTACAAATGAAGAGCTGCCAAATATCATCAACAATATAAAACCAATAACCGTAGGTGGTAAAACGATCGGCAACAAGAATAAAGTCTCGAGCAAAATCTTACCCTTGAATTCTTTTTTAGTCATGAAGTAGGCAGTCGCTGTGCCAAGCACAAACACCACGACCATCGCAACGAGTGCCACCTGCAGCGATAACGTGACGGGCGTAAAAAACTCTGATGCTGTGATACCTAAATTATTCAGTAGTGAATCCATATTTTCTAAACACCTCTAATGCCGCGTCAGTTTGTAAAAATTCATAAAAATCAGTGACTCCATTTTTCTGTGCGCCTGAATCTAAAATACCAAGCGGATACGCAATCTGCTTATGTGAATCTTTATCAAAAGTTGCTGCAATTTTTACCTTGTCACTTGTTAAGGCATCTGTGTAATAGACGATGCCGGCATCCACTTCACCGATTTCAACGTATTGCAAGACTTGCCTTACATCTTCTGCATAGATGATTTTATCTTCCACTTCATTCCATAACAGATAGTGTTCGAGCGCGGCTTTCCCATATTCTCCTGCCGGAACTGATTCCGGTGTACCGAGCGCAAGTTGGTTCACATCTACCAACTCTTCTATCGTTGATATCGATGCGTTCTGTTCTGGCACAATCAGTACTAAACGATTACCTAAGTACATGATGCTCTCTTCAATAAAACCCGCGTATCCAAGGTCTTCAAAATGATTTATATTAGCACTTAAGAACATATCGACTGGTGCACCTTGTTCAATTTGAATCTTCAGTGCACCACTGCCTCCGAAATTCATATCAATGTTTGAGTGATACTCTGCATTAAATAGCAGAACAACTTCTTCTAACGCATCCCGTGTACTTGCGGCTGCAGATAAAGTGACCGACGCCTCTTCATTGCTACATGCACTCATGAGGAGCACCATTATTGATACTAATAATATGTAACGCTTCATCGTGCACCTCAGTTTTTAATATTATGACTTTAAACCCTATTGTATTGTACTGAACAATCATTTGCCATAAGTTGTTGATATCCTTTATAATAGTTAGACAAGTCTTAAAAGTGAGGATGATACCTATCGTTAAACGACTCATGTTGTTCGTGATAATCTGTTGCTTGTATATGGGTGTACGTCCTAGCGTCACTGTACATGCTGACCTGCATGAAGGTTATGATGACTCAGGCAACGTCGACGTTTTATCAGAGGAATTTATCAATGCATTTGTATATAATTTCTCACACTATGATTATGCAGATATAAAACGTGGCATGACATTGAATGAAGTTGAAAACCAATTAAATGTAAGTTTAGAGGCGTTAAATCAAGATTCAGATACTGAAACGAAGTACCGTGCGAATGATGTCATTGTTGTAATGCACGATGAACGCGTGGATTACATTTACATTTCACCCCAGGATACAATCACAAAAGATCAGATTTTAAGTCAATATAATGCCCCGACAACAACACTTGCAGAACATGAAATTTCAAAAGGGCATTCAGGCTACGCGTACAAAGTATTACCAGGTTCAAATTTTGAAGTAATCATCGCATTTGATGTGGATGATAATGTTTTATATATCAAACACACGCTCGATGAAGCTTCAGATGCTGTCGATGCCGACAATGCGCTCACATTTATAAAACGTGGATTAGCACTCAATTCAATCAATCCTGAAAACTATGTATTCGAGACGCCGGAAACAACAGAATCAGGCGATCTTGTCATTAACTTCAGTTCAGATGACCTCGATGGCTATCTTACATTAACTTCGTATGGCCAACTTGATGTGTATGATAATTCACAGCAACAAGAATCAACAGTGTTAATTCCATATTATGGGAATTAAAAAAGGAGACATTTGATGTCTCCTTTTTCTATTCTACAGATGCGCGTTTTTCTTTCTTAATCGGTTCAGTCCGAGCGCGTTGCAATGTTCGGTAACCATCGATGAGTATGCCTGCTACATAAATGATAATCAACACGATAAAGAGCCATTCAGATACGAAATTCCAAGACGTCTCAGTCGCACGATACATAAACGAAGTTGTTGATTCATAGAAACCTGCATCAACCAAACCATCCATAAAGTTTTCGTTCCATAACGCTCTGTTTTCATGCATGTTGTATAGTATTAAAATAGATACGACAGATAGTATTGCTGAGATAAAGAACATCGTCACTGTCCATCTCTGATGTACAAATTTAAATATGCTCTTGATTAAGCTGATAATAATAAGCAGTGTTACAAATGTAATGAAATATCTGGCATAATCACTCTCAACAAACGGAATGACCTCTGATATCCCGTCGTCAATCCTCCAGACACCAAAATATTCAAAGAACGTATGTAGTAGGACTAAAAATATAACTGCAATAATCGATCCTGCAACAGGGTCTGCGATGGAAATATCTCTTGGTTTGTCGTTGTTAAAACTGACTTCTCGTTTTGGTTGATCCATTGGTTTCACCTCTTAAAGTAATGGTATATGGTTTATCCTATACCCTATTTGTTACAATTTGAACAATTTTTTATAATTATTTGACTTGTTTTTACCCTATATAATAGGGTACAACATACATAAGCAATGAATAACTATATAAGTGGGGGCCATTATGAAAGTTATCCAAAATGTTAAAAGAGAAACACGTAGCGTCATCATCATTATCATGGTCGCTTTAATCATTATCGGTTTGTTTATGACATATTTTGAAGAAGCCCAAGCCCTTAGCATCGTATACAGCGCGCTTAGTGTTGGATTCGGAATTTTGCTCGGCATGTTTTTAGCAACGCCAAGGTACAAAGTCACAAAGGATGAAGAAGATAATAATAACCGTAAGAAAAAGTCATAGGGATTCCTATGACTTTTATAATTCTAATACTTGTTTTACTTCCTGTCGGAGCAATGCACTAATATTTTCAATGCTATCATCGAAATCAAATGATAATTGTTCGCCATTAATAAATACCGTTGGGATTTCTTTTATCTCGCGCGCGTTAGCTTCCTCAATGACAAGTTTAGAACGTTTGCCGGAACCTTGTTCTTCTTTTAAATATAACTGACGATTGAGTTTATCCAGCATCAACTCATAAGACGTCGACCACACAGACTGTGTAGAAAATAAATCTCTTAATATCTTATACGTTTTCTCGGGCTGATTGTAATCGAGGTGCGCATTCACAACAGAACCCTTTAATAATAAACCATTTGTACGGTCGATATGTTTTATAACATGTTTTACTTTACCTTCATTTATCAAATCATCAAACGTTGTGTAAGCTGCTTCAAAATAGTTCACAGTATCCGGGCAACCGATATTAATATATGACTCCACTACTACCGGTGCATCCACTTCACCAATTGATAAATAATACTTTTCCACTATGATTCACTCCTTTGCCTTAACCCTATTATATATGATATTCGTACGATATGAGAATGTTGATTTTTTGTTCACAGAAATATAATGTGAACTCTGATAAAATAGAACATAATAAGAATAGGAAGAAGGAATACACGTGTCTGCTACGGAACAAAAGAAAATAAGACGTGGAAGAATAGAAGCTGGTATACTTATCGGCGCTATCATTGGCATCGCAATATTTGGATTAATTATCGGAACCCTGATGGATCAAGTTGTCCTCTGGCTCGCAATCACTGGTGTCGCAGGCGCTGCCATCGGTTACCTTATTGCCAATAACCTTAATAATAAAGATCAACGCTTAAAATAACCATGTATGCACACTGATTTCTGGGTGTGCGTATGTGGTTTTTTATTTTGGTTGATTTGGGTTTCGTGGGCCGCTACAACAGGCGTGAAAATTGATGGGTTGTAGCGAAACAGTGTGCAAATCGCTACAACAGGCCATAAAATCATCACGTTGTAGCGAAACAGTGTGCAAATCGCTACAACAGGACATAAAATCATCGCGTTGTAGCGAAACAGAGTGCAAATCGCTACAACCGGTCATAAAATCATCGCGTTGTAGCGAAACAGTGTGTAAATCGTTACAAACGGACATAAAATCATCGTGTTGTAACGAAACGGAGTCAAATCGTTACAAACGGATATAAAATCATCGCGTTGTAACGAAACAGTAGCCAAATCGTTACAAACGGACATAAAATCATCGCGTTGTAACGAAACGGAGGCAAATCGTTACAATCGGGCATAAAATCATCGCGTCGTAACGAAACAGTGTGCAAATCGTTACAAACGGACATAAAATCATCGTGTTGTAACGAAACGGAGGCAAATCGTTACAAACGGCCATAAAATCATCGCGTTGTAACGATTCTTACCACAATCCCCACAAAAAAAAGCATACAACCC
>JBGYPO010000055.1:0-2787 GCA_041838435.1 Aliicoccus sp.
ATGAAGTATTTCCACTTATCAAGTAGCGCGCTGTCCACATCTTCTTTCTCTGGGTATAACTCAAGATGCACACTTTCTTTGCTCGTATGTGGCGTAAATTCATAAATCTCTTCAGCCGTATGCACAAGCACTGGCGCAAGCAGTGTATTAAGCTCAGTCAAAATTTTATACAGAACCGTCTGCATGCTGCGACGGATATGACTACCTTCAGCCTCAATGTAAAGAATATCTTTCCCGTAATCCAAGTAGAAGTTAGATAACTCCACATTGATAAAGTTCTGAAGCGTCTGATACATAGACACATAATCATAACGCTCGTATGCATCTAATAAGAAGTTTTTAAGTTCAACAAAACGATTGTACATGAACTTGTCTACTTCAAGTAAGTCATCATAAGCGACTGTGTTTTTATCCGGGTTAAAGTCGTTCACGTTACCTAGTAAGAATCTAAATGTGTTACGCACCTTGCGATAGACTTCTGACACTTGTTTTAAGATGTCATCTGAAACACGCACGTCTTCTTCGAAGTCTGAAGACATCACCCACAGACGAATGATATCTGCACCCATCTGCTGCATCACTTTTGTAGGTAAAATTACGTTACCGAGTGACTTACTCATCTTCTTACCTTGCCCGTCCATGACGAAACCGTGTGAAAGTAACTCTTTGTATGGTGCGACACCACGCGTTGCAACACTTGTGATAAGTGAAGAGTTGAACCATCCACGATATTGGTCTGAACCTTCAAAGTATAAATCACTTGGGTATGATAAATAGTCGCGTGTTTCTAACACCCCGCGGTGTGTTGAACCTGAGTCAAACCACACATCCATAATATCCATTTCTTTTCTGAATTCACCGTTTGGAGAGCCTTCATGTGAGAAGCCCGCTGGGAGTAAGTTGCGTGCATCCCACTCAAACCAAACGTTTGATCCGTGTTCTTCAAATAGTTTAGCGACATGTTCAATCACATCAACATCAATGATAGGCGTATCATCTTCAGCATAGAAGAACGGAAGAGGTACACCCCACACGCGCTGACGTGAAATGACCCAGTCACCACGGTTTTTAATCATGTTCATCATGCGTTCACGATTCCATTCAATTTGGAACTTCGTTTCTTTCAATTGTTCTAAAATATCTTCACGTACATTTTTAATCGATGCGAACCATTGTGGTGTTGCTCTAAAAATAACAGGTGTTTTTGAGCGCCAGTCATGTGGATATGAGTGTTTAAAGAATTTCAATTTAAGTAATGCATCTTTTTGCTCAAGATCTTCAGTGATTACTTTATTCGCATCATCGTAAAATAACCCTTCATACTTGCCGCCCTCAGATGTGAATACACCTTTGTCATCAATTGGACTAAGTACATCTAAATCATATACTTGAGCCATTTGGTAGTCATCATCACCGTGACCCGGTGCAGTATGAACAATACCTGTACCTTGTTCAGTCGTTACATGATTACCAAGCACAACTAAACTCGTACGGTCATAGAGTGGATGTTTCGCTGTAATATATTCGAGTTCTTTTCCTTGGAATTCTTTTATACGCGTGACTTTCTCTTTATCGAATTCAACTTCTTCACAGAAGAAATCGAGTAAGTCTTCTACAACGATGTACTCTGAGCCTTCATAATTAAATTGAACATAGTTAAGATTTGGGTTAACAGCAAGACCAAGGTTTGACGGAATTGTCCATGGTGTTGTCGTCCAGATGACAAAGTTTACACCAGCATCTAATACACCCTTACCATCATCGACTTTAAAAGTGACATAGATTGACGGTGAGACTTTATCTTGGTATTCAAGTTCAGCTTCAGCAAGTGAAGATTCACTGACAGGTGACCAATAAATTGGTTTTTTACCACGATAAATCAAGCCTTTTTCTACCATGTCTTTAAGTACGCGTAATTGCGCGGCTTCAAACTCAGGTTTATAAGTAAGATATGGGTCTTCCCAATGCCCATCA
This sequence comes from Aliicoccus sp., assembly GCA_041838435.1. GTDB lineage: Bacteria > Bacillota > Bacilli > Staphylococcales > Salinicoccaceae > Aliicoccus. The sequence continues at coordinate 1,975 of JBGYPO010000055.1, forward strand.
ATACCCATGCGTTTGAAACCTGTTCTTTGTAAATCAATTTGTGAATTCGCAAACTCAATACATTTATTTCGGAATTCTTCAACAGTCATTGACTTGCGGTCAACACCCTTATTTGTAAGCGCCTGTTCAATTGGTAACCCATGCGTGTCCCAACCCGGTACGTATGGTGCATAGTAACCCTGCATCTGCTTATTACGCACGATGAAATCTTTGATTATTTTGTTGAGTGCGTGTCCCATATGTAAATCACCATTGGCATACGGTGGACCATCGTGGAGGATGTAAGGTGTGTTACCTTCATTCATTTTCAATTTTTTCTCGTAAAGTTTGTTCTCTTCCCATTTCTTTTGGTATGCAGGCTCTTTATTGATTAAGCCGCCACGCATTTTAAAATCAGTTTTCGGCATTAATAACGTATCTTTATAATCCAATTTACTCTCTCCTTTTTAGATAAAAAACTCTATACATGCATCAATTGGGGCGAATGATCGCGGTACCACCCAAATTGACCCACATACAGAGTCCACTTCATTAAAAATATTTAGTTTGTTGAGTTATTAGTGATGTCTGTTCGTATTTGAATTGCCAGGGCTCACACCATCCCCCGGTCGCTTGTCAATCGTTTATACGCAGCGCGTCTAATTAATACTATAATTATAATCCGTTTTTGCATAATTGTAAAATGTATTGTGTGAATTGAAGTATTATCATTGCACAATAACTCAAACTACTCTGAATTGGGTCACTGTCAGTCCACAGTGACTCAAACTATCCTGAATTAGGTCACTGTCAGTCCACAGTGACTCAAACTAC
>JBGYPO010000056.1:0-5493 GCA_041838435.1 Aliicoccus sp.
ACCAGCCCGATCGAGTCAGCGAGCGCCGTCGTTGAGCGACAGCTAGAAGATAACCCGGCTTCCGGCTAAACGAGACGCATCCCTCATACCTTAAACAAGACCAACAAAAAAAGCCTGGACAATAACATTGTCCAAACTTTTTAACCTTCGTTATTTTCTTCATTCGAATCTTCATCAATTTCTATATCTTCATCTTCCGTCTCAACACTTTCCGGCATTAATATAGATATCTCGCTGCGGAGCGATGCGTTTTCTTCTTGTAATTCCGCAATGCGCGTTTCCATCCACTCGTTTTGCTCTTGTAGCGTCTCGATAGTGCTGCCAGACTCTTCTGAACCTGAGCTGCCACATGACGCCAGCATAAGAGCGCAAAGCATCGTCATCATCATTACATAATGTTTCTTCATATATACGCTCAACCTAAAATACAAAGATCCATAACAGGAACCATACAACTAAGAATAGAAATACGAGTAATGTAAATAATGAACTCGCAAGAAACGCGATTAATGAACCAATCGATGCACGAACGGACTGTCTGTAATCCTTCGATTGATAAAATTCAACAACGAATACCGCAATAATTGGAACGACTATGATACCAATTGGCGGGTAAACGAACATACCAATAAGTACGCCAAAAACCGCAGCATACTCTCCAGGCTTAGTTCCACCAAAGCGTTTTACAAATATTGAATTCGCAATCACTTCACTAAATAAGACTAATATTGTAACAACTGCAGCAGTGACCCAAAATATCCATCCAAGATTACTGCTGTCCAGCGCGAAATGATAGATAAAAAACCCAATCCAAAACATTAGAATTGACGGAATGACAGGTATAATGACACCAATAAATCCGATTATAAAAGCAACTACAATTAAGAGCCACCATAATACATCCATGTTAAATTGCCTCCTCTTTCGTTACAGGCTTTGTTCTAAATAAGATTAACATTGCTATAATGACACAAGCAGAGCAAACGTAGAACACATTAGCAATACCAATGAAATCACTCAGTATACCACCTATTAAGTTTCCTAACAGTTGTCCAACAATCATACCGTTCGCAAACAGTGTCGATGCGAATCCAGGAAAATGTGGTACGAGTTCTTGGAAATAGCTGATTCCAAGCCCAAGCAATATCGCCAGGAACACAGCGAGTGGAAACTGTCCGATCAACATCCACGTGAAGTCTTGAACTAGGCTAAGTAACAAGAAATAAATAATCGCGAAAAACCCACTAAAAATTAGTAAGTTTCGTGCAGAGTAACGGCCGGCTACATAACCAACCATAATCATTAATGGAACTTCGATACCTGCACACAAACTCGCAATAATACCTACTCTACTTTCATCTAGACCAAGTGTTCCCGTGATATATAAAGGCATGTTAAGTATATACATAAACATGGCAACTTGTAAAAATATGAAGGCTAGAAATGGCATAAAAATATTCATGTTTTTTACGAGTGATGGTGCCTCCACTGTTGCAGATACACTCATCTGTATATCTCTTTGCTCGCTCGGTGGTTGTGGCCGTGGTTTTATCAGCAGTGCCAGCAACAATACAACAAAGAAAAATATTGATGTACCAATAAATAATCCATTGAAACCAAACGTCGTTAATAATATCGTCCCAACAAGCGGACCGACTAAGAATCCAAGTGAAAACGTTGAGCGCAACACCGTATTTGCAAACACTGCAAGTTTTGGCTGATAGTCGTTGATTGATTCGCGCGCACTTGCATAGAGCTGCGGCATTGCTGGTGCCCCTAAAGATGCAAATAAAATATAACTGAGAATAACAAGCAGCAAACTTTCGAAAATAACGAAACTTAAAAATGCACATACCATACTGACGAGTGCCACTATAATAAGATACTTTCTATCGAAGGTGATGTGATCACTCTTACGTCCCACATATGTATTGACGATAAAACTAACGAATGCTGCTGTTGCTAAGAACAAGCCAAAACTCGTCGTTGAAATCCCATACTCTTCAGTCATATAAAGTATTAGAAACGGACTGGTAACAGCAACGGCAACCCCAAGAAATCCCATATTGACTAAAAATATAGGGAAGTTTTTTATGTTAAATATTTCTCTTAGCATATATACCCTCATGTTCATTTGTTATTATTCAGAAATAAATTCATTAATCAGTGCTTTAAATGCACTCACTTGTGGCAGCATCACAACATTCTCATCATATGCCAGATAAGTATCTCGCGTTAAAGGTTCACCTTTAACTAAGACTTCCTCCATATGAAAGTCTTTATGACTCAAATCATTTAACGCAATTTCCGGCAGTATTGTTACTCCGATACCTTCAAGTAATAATTGTTTACAGGTAATCATCTGGTCTACTTTAATTTGTGGATCATATTTTTGCTTGTACCGCTCTACATAATATTGCTCAATCTCATTTAAATAGAGACGGTCTGCCTGAAATTCTATGACCGACAATGCCTCAACATCCATATGATGCTTCGGTGTGACAAAATAATGTTTGTCCGTTTTAATACGTTCATTCACTTTATGTAATATTTTTGAACCACGAATGATTGATACGTGATATTCTTTACTCTTCTCAATAATGTCAGGCGTTGAACCTACCGTAATTTTAATATTGACACTCGGATACTTTTGTAAAAATGCCCGCACAATCTTCGGTAAAATTGTACTCCCTATTATAGAAGAGACACCAATTGATAAAACCCCGGACACTTCATTTGTATTACTTTTAAGATAATTTCTAATCTCTGTTTCTCGGTTCACTACCTGCCTGGCATGATTAATGATTCTCTCGCCTTCAGGTGTGACATAAAGCATGCGCTTCGTGCGGATAAAAATCTGCACGCCCCATTCTGTTTCGATTGATTTTAATCGTTGGCTGACTGCGGGTTGAGAAATGAATAACTCTTCAGCAGCTTGCTTCAAAGATTTTGTCTTATTTAATGTAACGAGCAGCCGATAGTCATCAACCTTCATACTGAACCACTCCTTATTTTAATTCTCTAATAAATAAAAGGAAACTTTTACGTTTCCTTTAAATCATCTGAGTTCTGCACATTTCGCAAAATGCTGTGAACGTATGAAAGTCAGTTTTAATCATTTCTATTACTTCGCGTGCCGTTTGAAACGCAAAGTCATGCTGCGCACGTGTTACTTTTCCTTTTAACAGGGCCTGTTTTAAATCTTCTTTATCTACTAACTCATGATTACCATTTGGTAATACGAGTACATCTAAGTATAAATCATCGCGACGGGCACGTCCTCGTTCTAGTACATGTCTGTAATTTATATCTATATAATACTGTAGTACTTGCCAGTCCTGATCATACATAATCGTGATACTATACTTCGTATCCTCAGGCATAATTGTGAGCCACCTAAAACCAGAATTCACAACACAGATATCATGCTTTAATATTTTAACCGTCAGTGGTTCTGTGACTCGATGTATTGATAAAAGACCAATTAAACACTGAGTCTCTTTATGTGTAATAATTTTTTCGCTGTAGCTGGATTGTTTAATACGTCTCCAACCCCGCTTATCAATATACTTAGTTCTCACTTCAGGCCCCACCTATTCTATCGAAATGTTATGTCTCAGTTATTCACGTTATGATGGACAACAGATACATCTTCTAGCTCTTCAAGCGCATTAATCAATTGATCAAACAGTTCCATCTCGTCATTATTTAACGCCACTTCTGATTGAGGGAACATGATGAGTTCCGCAACTTCGTAATCGTGTACATCAAATTGATCTAACGCCTGCTTAATTAAGCTAAACTGTGACACTTCACCATATACAATCACAAAATCATCTTCTGCTATAACATCTATTACATCGATATCCTGTTCCATTAAGTATAGCAGGGTCTCTTCTGCATCCCGTCCTGTAAATGCAAACATGCTCCTGCTCTCAAACATATAACTGACCGCACCACTATTCCCCATCGTACCATGGTTTTTACCGAAGGCTGCCCGTACATCACTCGCAGTTCTATTCACGTTATTTGTAAGCGTATCGACAATCAACATCGAACCACCTGGACCAAAACCTTCATATGTCAATTCACTAAAGTTTTCTTCATCACTACCCTTAGCTTTTTCAATTGCCTTATCGATAATGTGTTTAGGTATTGAGAAAGTCTTTGCCTTATCAAGTACTGTCTTAAGTGCAACGTTACTCTCAGGATCCGGCTCTCCCTTTTTAGCGGCTACATATATTTCACGGCCAAATTTTGCATAGATTCTTGATGTGTTTTTATCTTTCGTTGCCTTTTTCTCTTTGATGTTATTCCATTTTCTTCCCATTGACACACTTTCTTTCATAATTATTTGTATGATTTATTTAATTTTATCAAATTCCTCTACAAAGTGTCATCGTTCTTACTCAATAGAGTTATTTTTAACATTTCAATAATGTTACAATCACCTGCTATAAATGCGCATTCAAGCATTTATAGCAGGTGATTGTATTAGAATGATTTAAATTGTTTTACAGTTATATTACAAAGCCCAAATCGTCCTTCTGTTCTGGTAGTATATGAATAGTTGAATTGAATAGAAATCACATACTAATTATATAGAACAATTTACGGAGGAATAATCATATGAAGAAAATTGTTACAGCACTCACTGCATCAGCAGCATTTGCAACGATTTCATTATCACAAGAAGCTGAGGCTTCACAATATACTGTACAACCAGGTGATTCCCTTTGGAAACTGGCTCAGGACAATAGCGTTTCAATAGACTCAATTAAGAAATTAAACAAATTGTCTTCAGATACAATATATGTGAACCAGAGCATTACATTGGAAGAGCAAGATACATATACAGTACAAGCTGGCGATACATTAAGTAAAATCGCAAATCAGTTTGGAACGAACTACAGAACTTTAATGGACCTGAACGGCATTACTTCTCATTTAATATATCCAGGTCAAGTCTTAAACTTAAAAGAAGAAGTTCAAGCACCAGCACCTGAAGAAGTTGTAGAAAAAGAAGAGCCTGTAGTAGAACCTGTACAAGAAACAGTTGATGTTTACACAGTACAATCTGGAGACACATTAGCTAAAATCGGTTCACAGTTTGGTATCGATTATAAATTAATCGCTTCTTGGAACAACATCGAAGATGTAAACTACATCTATGTTGGTCAAAAATTAGCATTAACTGGTTCAGATCAAGTTGAAGCAGTTCAAGAAGAAGTTGAAGAAGACTACATACAAGAAATCGTTGAAGAAGTTACACAAGTTGAAGAAGATAACACAGTCGTAGAGACTGAAACTGACACAACTATTGATGCTTCTCAAGTAGAAACAATTGTTGAAGTTGAAGCACCACAAGCTGAAGTTGACGTAATCGATCAAGAAGCAGCAGCACAAGCGGAGGCTGAAAGAGTTGCAGCGGAACAAGCAGCAGCAGCACAAGCGGAGGCTGAAAGAGTTGCGGCGGAGCAAGCAGCAGCGGAA
>JBGYPO010000057.1:0-3656 GCA_041838435.1 Aliicoccus sp.
AAATCCGGTGCTGGTGCACATATAGAGGAGCTCCGCGTGCACCACGGCTGAAAAGCCAGTGTTGGTGCACGTCTAGAGAGGCTCCGCGTGCACCACGGCTGAAAATCCGGTGCTGGTGCACATATAGAGGAGCTCCGCGTGCACCACGGCTGAAAATCCAGTGCTGGTGACATATAGAGGAGCTCCGCGTGCACCACGGCTGAAAAGCCAGTGCTGGTGCACATATAGAGGAGCTCCGCGTGCACTACGGCTGAAAATGTGGATCTCATTCAGAAGATACACGGTTTTCTTCTAGCTGTCGTGCCTCATTCAGAAGATAGACAGGTTTTCTTCTAACTGTCGATCCTCATATAGAAGATAAACAGGTTATATTCTACATGAAAAATCTTTCACCCACAAAAAAACCACCGAATAGTCAAAATGACTTTTCAGCGGCCTCTCTGTAAAACTTTTAGCTCTCATTATAGTAATTCCGGTAAAACTTACGCGGCTCGATATCAAAATAGTTATAGTAGCTGGCAGTAATCTCTGCAATGACGCTTGACCAGTTAATATCTGTTGCGTATTGGTTGCGGGTTGGATCATCCGGGTTCCAACGCATCGCGTATGTCGTGAACTGATTATTATTCACATAGTTATTGCTGATAAATTCAGCACCACCGAGAATTGCTGCCTCAGGTGATGTCCAATCTTCGTTAACAGCATATGCATGTCCTTCTCGGACTGCACCTGAGTCAAAGGCACCGATGCCAAAGAAGTTATAGTACACTTCATCATCTGACTCAATACCTTCGGCGAGTTCAGAGCGGCCGTGTCCGGTCTCGACGAGTGCATGTGCAATTAAATAGAACACATTCACATTATGACGGCGTTGCGCCTGTAGGAATGATGCAGCGTGACCTTCTAAAATTCCTTTGTCTTCTAATACTTCATTTAACTCATCTTCACTAATGCGCACCATTTCTCTTAAATCAAGAAATTCAAGGTCTGAATTTTCATCAATCAACATCGCTTGACGTATGTCATGAATGTTCGCACGTTCGAATAATTGAGGACCACCCGTGTGCTTCATTGGTGGTGTGTCGGTATTGTATTGACGGAGTACTGCGTTTTCAAATAATGGACCTTCAAATTGTTCTATATCTTCACCACGATCTATGAACCACTGGTCACTGTTGCTTGACACGAAATATGCAACTATAAGAACGACAATTAAGCCGAGTATAATCCACATCACGCGCTTGTCTTTTAAAACTTGCTTTTGTTTTGGCATCAATACACCACCTTCATTAATCTCATATTATACCGAATAAACATTATAATAAGCACATAAAAAGCTGATGCAATTGCATCAGCTTTTTAATTTATCGTTTAAATCTATTAATAATCTAGATGTGTTGTCATCGAGGTCATCGATTGTCAGCACGCCATCTATTAAAGCTGTTGCATCATCAATAGATATATCTAAAGCCTGGCTCAACTGATATGGCGTTAATTTATCAACTAACAAAGAAATATCTGGATTTATATCCAACAGCCTCACCTTCTCATAATAAAAATTCTTAAATACTGAGTTATGTATTTTGCATGCGAAAGCACACCTTGCTACTTTAATTATAAGGTGCATTTCAAAAAATGCAATTATTTTCTACTTTTATGCATTAAATACTCAGCTTCTTGTGTATCCAAGTTAAATTTTTCCTTTAAATGTGCTTTAATCTCAGCATCATTCAAGCCTTTTGACTCTAATTCGTGAACAACCTTATATAGATGTTGCAAGCGTTCATAATGGTCAACTTCCTGAGACGATTTTTTTAAAGTAGAGCGGCTGACAAAAAATAAGGTGGCTAATACAGCAACAAGTATAATGATAACTAAATCCATCGTATCGATATTTTCACAACCTTAATAATTCTTTAAATGTTTTATGCCTGCAACTTGTGTAATAATGAATATATATCAGTATTTTACCATATTTCTAAACAATAATAAAAAGCTGAGGGGAGAGTTTTCAATGTTTTTTAGACAATTTTTTGATGAAAAACTTGCGCAACATTCGTACTTAGTAGGATGCCAAAAGACTGGTGAAGCAATTATCATAGACCCAAAACGTGTATTAGATGATTATGAGAAAGTCGCAAAAGCTGAAGGACTCAAAATTACTCATGCCACAGAAACGCATATTCATGCAGATTTTGCCTCTGGATTAAGAGATGTGAGTCGTAAATTTGATGCTACTTTGTTTGTATCAGATGAAGGCGATGCGGAATGGAAGTATCAGAACATGCCTAAAGATACAGTGTTTCTAAAAGATAGAGACATTTTCCACGTGGGCAACATTCACTTTGAAGTTATCGCAACACCAGGTCATACACCGGAAAGTATTTCATTTGTTGTGAGAGACAACGGTGTCGACGAACCGATGGGGATATTCACAGGAGACTTTTTATTTGTTGGTGATGTTGGAAGACCTGATCTATTAGAAAAAGCAGCACATTATGAAGGTACGACTGAAATCGGTGCGAAAGATTTATATGATTCATTGAAAAAACTAGATAAATATCCTGATTATTTACAAATTTGGCCAGGCCACGGTGCCGGCAGTGCATGTGGTAAATCACTCGGGGCGGTTCCTTTATCTACACTTGGATACGAACGCCAATTTAACTGGGCACTGAATACGCCGAACAAAGCTGCATTTGTGGAAGAAATCACAGATGCACAGCCAGAACCTCCAAACTACTTTGCTAAGATGAAACAAGTGAACAAAGAAGGATTGCCAGAATTTAATCTAAAAAATATTCCGACGGGCACACCAGAAACACTTGTGGGACAAATCTTTGATTTAAGAAGGAGCGACGCGTTTGCAGACGGGTTTATCACTGGTTCAATCAACCTCCCTTATAACAAAGGATTTGTGATGCAGGCAGGATGGTTCTTAGATTATAATCAGCCACTCACAATTATTGGTGACGTTGAGAAGTCAAAAGAATATCAAAAAGACCTCGCATCGATTGGTTTTGATAACATTGAGCGCATTGTGTCACAGGATGATATTGCGGACTTAATAAATGATAGTTATGAAAAAGTTTCACCTGAAACATTTATTGAAAATTATAAAAATAAAAATGTGCTTGATGTCCGTGGCTTAGGAGAGTACAATGCTGGCAACGTTGAGAACAGTATCCATCGCCATCACGGGACAATGCAGGATGCATCGATTCCATTCGATAAAGATGAAGATATATACGTGCATTGTAAAGGCGGCGGCCGTTCTGCAATTGCAGTCAGCGTATTAAAGGCGCGCGGATACAAAAATGCAAAAAACGTACTTAAAGGCTACGACGGATTTAAAGATAAAATTTAAATATAGAAGATAAAAGGAGACTACTTTTGAAAGTAGTCTCCTTTTTTATATATTGAAGAAGTTAGCTGCACTATCTTCTGCGCGACGTCTTTTCATAGAAAGATAAGCATCTAACTCACTCTATATTTTTAAACATTGTCTCACTCAAGTCATCCCAATATTCGTAGATGTTCACGACAATCACTTTCACCACAGCATAAAATGGAATTGCGATGAGCATCGCCAGAAATCCGCCGATATTTCCTGCTGCAAGCACAATCGTAATGACTGTGAGCGGGTGCAGTTTCAA
>JBGYPO010000058.1:0-18470 GCA_041838435.1 Aliicoccus sp.
ATTATCAGTAATTGTGATACTTTTCTGTCGTAGTTCACACCAAGATTTAAGGCATGGTCTCGCCCCAAGGCTAACACATCAAGCGAGCCGAAATCTTTAAATACGATTAGAATCATTATGAGAACAATAATAGATGTGAACAGAAGCAATTGTTCATTTACTGATGCAAATGAGCCAAACATTCGACTTTGTAATATAAGGAAGTCTTGTGGATCAATCAGCAACTGCATAAACGTTGATAAATTGCCAAAGAACGTTCCTAAGATGATACCAATAAGTAACAATAGAAAGATATTGTTTTTTGTAAGTTTAAATAAGTATTTAAAAACAAATACTGTGAATATAACAAGTAGTGTCAAGCTTAAAAAATAGTTAATGCGGCTATCAAGTAACAACGTCGATGTCGCACCTGCAAAGAATAAGATTGATGTTTGAATAAATAAATACACCGAGTCGAGACCCATAATTGATGGTGTTAATATTCGGTTGTTCACTATTGTTTGAAAAATTACAGTTGAAACTGCGATAGCAATTGCCACAACAATAATTGCTAAAACGCGTTTGGTTCTAGATGGTAACTGATAAAATAATATATCTGGATTTAATTGGTACAGCATATAGAAAGCGACGAGCAGGACAGCAGCAACACTCAGAATAATTAATAAGCGATTTCTTTTTTTATCTGTCATGTCGTACCCTCTGGAAAATCAATAATAAGAATAAACCACTACCTACTGTAGCTATAACCAGACCAACTGATACTTCATATGGGTAAATAATAAGTCGCCCAATGATGTCACAAATCATCACGAAAATTGCGCCTACTATTGCCGTGACAAAGATTGTATTCTTTAAGTGATCGCCTCTAAATATAGAAACGATATTCGGAACAATCAGGCCTAAAAACGGTAGAAGCCCAACTGAAACTACGATGACTGCAGTAAGTGCAGCTGTGAGAAACAGTCCAGTATTCAATACGAATTTATAATTTAAGCCAAGGTTCTTTGAGAAATCTTCTCCCATACCTGCGACTGTAAATTTACTTGCAAATAGCATGACGATAATCATCATCGGAATTGTTATGTACATAATCTCATATCTACCAGTTGTCATCATGGCAAAATTACCATGCATCCATCCAGATATTGCTTGAAGTGCATTTTCTCGTATTGCTATGAATGTCGTCACACTCGCAACAACACCGCCAAGCATCAAACCTATCAATGGTACAAACACGACGTCTTTGAATTTTATGCTAGTGATTATTCTCATAAACAATAACGTACCGAGTATTGCAAGTACTGTCGCAAAGCCTAAACGGCCAAATAACGTAATACCTGGGAATACGACAAGTCCAAGCAAAATACCAAGTTGTGCCCATTCAGTCGTTCCAGCGGTCGTTGGTGATACAAACTTATTGCGCGTAAGTTGTTGCATCACAAGTCCACAGACCGATAACGACGCCCCTGCAATGATAATTGCAACTGTGCGTGGAATCCGGCTGGATAGTAAGATATTCTGTTGGTACTCACTGAGTGAGAATATGTCTGTAATGTTTAAAGCCGAAACACCTACAAATAATGAGGCGCCGGATAAAACGATTAGCAAGACAATCAATACATCAAGACGGAACAAATGTTTAACCATCGTGGGAACCTACCTAGCACTATAGTGGTAATCTTATTTAGAATCATTCTAATTGAGAATGATTCTCAATGCGATTACAATAATAATAATAGTATATCATAAATATAGAGTCAACTAATAATGAATAAATCGTATCTCAAATAGTGATAAACTCTGAGAACACTTGATAAGACTGACAAATAACGGGATGTATATGCAAGCATATACATCCCGTCTGTCAAACTTCGAACATTTACTTTAATACATGCGTCTGCATGATATTCTCAATTGAATCACTGGTTACTTCAATATACTTAATATGAATATTATCATGGTGTATCTCTTTTTGAATGGTTTGAATCAAAGCTTCTAATGCTTTTGTAATCATAGAATAATATGGAGAACTATTGTTGGCTTCAATGAGATGAAGCATCATACCCGCTTGATGTTCTTCAAATAATGGCGTAATAACTTTTGCACTGAGATACGTGCCCCACAATTGATCATCAATAATAGAAGAAAACTGCTCGTAGCTTGTATCAAAAAACAATGGATTCTCGACATCAAGCTCATGAATGTGAATAATACCTGCAAGTTTACTATCGAGTGAATCAGAGAGGTTCTGCCAGTCAATTTCCTTATCTGGCTCTAAGAGCGCAACGTCAATACTATGCTCTCCACTCTCGTTCAGTTCTTTTTCCATAGCAGACAGTACTGCATAGGTAGGACCTGCAAGGATAATATGGCAGTTCTGTGCAAGCAACACATCAGCAACTTTCTTACCAGTATCTGTTGCTGCATTACATATAATATATGTGTATTGGCTCAACATGATTAAATCACCTCACTCACCTTTTTCACCATTATAACAAATGATTACAGCAGATGATTGTTTACTCACCAGTGACAGTTAATGCTTCCTTAGGCATTGTGTGCATATGATGTGCATCCGTATGGGCAATTACTTCATAGTCACCCGCTTCTTCAAATGTGTACTCAATCACATAGATTCCGTTTTCTCTATGTTCACCAATAATTTTGTCAATAGAATCTTCTTCTAATAACATTTCAAATTCTACTTGGTCTGCTTCTGTCTCGTCTTCGCCGTCATATGTGACGTGTGCAGCGATTTCCACAGAATCACCTGCTACGACATCCTCCGGCATATTTAGCATGACTTCGAGCAATGCAACGTCAGACGCATCGTGATCATCGTGTGATTCAGCTTCTTCTTCAGAATTATCACACGCTGCTGTGAGAAGTGTTCCAAAAAGTAAGACAAACAAACCCGTTTTTTTCATTTTGATATTCTCCCCTTTTACAATACTAACTCTCATATTATCAGGATGTCCTTTTAATTAGCCGATGTGTTGTGTCTTTTTTTTTACATTACTAGATAAAAATAGAAATCAGACATGAACCTCTCAGAATAGTGAGTATTAAATGTAGAAGTCAAAATCCGTACGTTTGACTCCTTGGGGAATAGCATCTGCGCATTTCAGGCTTGCGCGATACCCCAGTGAGTGAAACGTACGGATTATATTTCTAAAATTCTGTCTCAGGGTTATAAAAATTCATTTTATGTTTCAAAGACAAAGTCTTCATCTTGTATTGACTCAACATTCAGTGCAATGACGTAACCGTCGCCCTTAACACTAAAGAAGTCATGGTTTTTCGTTGTTGTATCTAAAGCATTCTCAATGATCGGGTTAAAGCTCTTCTCCTCAAAGTACGGATCAAACCCCAGGTTTGCGAGTGCTTTATTCGCATTATATGTGACGTAGTTCATCACGTCCTCTGTCAATCCTAACTTATCATAGAGAGATGCCGTATATGATTTCTCGTTCGCATAGAGCTCTTTTAGAAGTTCGTACATTTCTTTATCTGCTCTATCAAGTTCTTCTTGCGATAAGTCACCGCGCATAGATTGTGCATCAAGACCTGTAAATACGCCGTGAATCGATTCGTCGAGTAAAATCTTCCGAATAATTTCACCACTTGTTACCATGCGACCTTGTCCTGCTAGATACAGTGGATAGTAGAATCCTGAATAGAATAAAAATGATTCTAAGAATACACTCGCTACACGCGCCATATATTGATCGTATACGCTCGCATCTCTATCAAATAATTTATGATAACGACTGACGATTTTCTCAGATTTAACTGACAGGTGTTCATTCTCAAGCACCCATACATCTAACAGCTCATCTGTTTCTCTTGATGGTAATAATGTACTGAAGATATGCGAATAACTTTTCGCATGAATCTGCTCCATCATTCCCATGAATGAGTAGACTGCTTTTTTTCTTAAATCATCAGTGTGTAATAAAATTAATGGCATGCCATCGTCCGCTTGGTGTGTATCAAGCCCAGTTAGACCCGCAAGCACTTTTTTAAATGTGTCTTTTTCGTCATCGCTTAACGTCGCCCAAGAACTCAAGTCTTTTGATACTTTAAATTCTGACTCTACCCACATCTGTGAGACGTTTTGTCTCCAAAACACCATTGTCATATCATCTTCTTTGTTCCAGTTAACTGCAATCATGCAATAATCTCCCTTACTTCAAATTAAACCGAGCAGCTCGTGCACTCTTCTACGCTTAGTAACTTGTTACGCGTGTAATATAGCGACTTTAATCCTTTATGATGTGCATAGATATAAAGTCTTGCAAGCGCACGCGTAGAAATATCAGAGTTTACATAGAGAATCGTACTGATACCCTGATCGATATGTTCTTGAATGACAGAAATCATATCAATGATTTTCATTTGGTCTGTGTTAAACGCACCTTTATATAACCACATTGTTTTTGGTGATAAGAACGGCATCGGATAAAACGTTTCAGAGTTTCCATATGTGCGTCGCTCAATTAAGTCAACAATCGGCATCACTGAACTCGTTGCGTTTTGTACATATGAAATACTTTGTGTCGGTGCAATCGCTAAGCGATACGCATGATAAAGCCCATGCGCCTGAACACTTTCTTTCAACTGCTCCCAATCTTCTTGCGTTGGAATATAAATATCTTCAAATAACGCTTTTACTTTATCTGATTTCGGCGCATAGTAATTATTAATATATTTCTCAAAGTATGTGCCTTTTTTATATTCACTACGCTCAAAATCTTTAAATGTTTGATTGCGTTCGATCGCGATTTGCATTGAACGCTCTAACGAATAATAGTTCATCAACATAAAGTAGACGTTGGCAAAGTCACGTGCATCTTCAGATTCGTATGAGATGCCATTTTTAGCAAGATATCCGTGCAGGTTCATTGCACCGAGTCCAACTGAGTGCAGTTCATCGTTTGCTTTCTTCACCCCTGGTGCATTCGCAATCGCTGTGTCATCACTCACTGTAGTGAGTGCATCGATACCTTCATGAACGGATTCACGGATCTTTTTTGACTCCATCACATTCACGATATTAAGTGATCCCAAGTTACATGAAATATCACGTTTAATTTCATCTTCAATACCATAGTCATTAATGACTGACGTTTCTTGAAGTTGGAAAATTTCTGTACATAAGTTTGTGATTTTAATTTGACCAATATCTTTTAATGGATGTACTTTGTTCGCATTATCTTTGAACATGATGTAAGGATAACCAGACTGCAACTGTGTTTGTGCAATCGTGTTTAACATCTCACGCGCATCCATCTTACGCTTTTTCACTTTATCGTTTGCTACCATCTCGTCGTACATCTCGTCAATGTCCATATCGTCAAGTGTAATACCATACTCACGTTCAACAGTATGTGGTGCAAATAGATAAAATGGCGCATCGTCCCGAGCAAGTTCAAAGAATTTTGACGGGACAACAAGTCCTGTTGAAATCGTTGCAAGACGTAGGTCCTCGTCTGCGTTTACTTTCTTTGTATCCAGGAACTCAGGTAAATCGTAATGGAAGATGTTTAAGTAAACTGCCCCTGCGCCTGGACGCTGACCGAGTTGATCTGCATATCCAAACCCGTTCTCAAGTGCTTTTGCAACAGGTAACACACCTTTAGCTACACCTTCGATACCTTTAATTGCTTCACCACGTGCACGGAGTTTCGATAAGTTAATCGCAACCCCACCACCGATTTTACTGAGTTGTTTCGCAGTTGAATCAATGTAGTTAATCGAGTTTAAGCTATCGTCTGTTTCAAGTAGGAAACATGATACCATCTCACCGCGACGTGCACGCCCGGCATTTAAAAATGTCGGTGTCGCAGGCTGATAGCGCTGTTCAATCATCGATGTAATAAAGCGCTTCGCGTGAACCACATCACCTTTAGATAAGTAAAGGCTCACTATCACGACATGCTGTTTATAATCTTCTAAATATTGCTTTTTATCGTTAGTTTTCAGAGCATAATCTTTAAAGAACTTACTCGCGGCCATGTAGCTCTTAAATGAAAATTCAAGTGAATTCGCATGATCAATAATATCCGTTAATTGTTCTTCTGTGTATTCTTCAAATAAATTATAATAAAAGTCATTATCCACTAAGTAATGCAGACGTTCAATTTCAGAATCAAAAGAGATTGTTTTGTCTCTGACCTCTTCCATAAAGACATCTTTCGCTTCGATATCTTTCTCCAACTGATAAAATCCACTCGCATCTCGCTTTGTAACTTCGTTGTTAAGTTCTATGTGGTTATACTTTTTCTCGTCTAAAACTTTCATCTAGAGCGCCTACCTTCTCTTTAAATTCTAATCTCGTTTGCGGCTTGCCGTGCAACTCGAACTTCATAATCAAAGGAACATGATACTCATCACTAATCTTATCGCCAGCTTTTGCAAAATTTCCGCCCCAATTTCGGTTACCGCTTGCTGCCACACCAACCATATGTTGATGATTGAGCTTTAAAAAGCGCGCGACCTGAGGTGGTACTTCACCAAAGTTAATCGTCGGCGTCACCAACAAAAAGGATTCATCGAGCTCTGTTTCGATGTTATCTTTTTTTAGCTCAATGGTTTGATACTCATCCATAACTCCAGAGGACTTTACAAACCGCCGACAGTTACCCGTCATCGAATAATATACGATTAGCACATTTATCCCCCTCTATACTTTAACACAGAATAGAACGTATGTTCTACACCCTGTGCTGTTAATATCGCCTAAGACCACACAACACATTAGCACCGTTTTAAGAAATGAAACACAATATGTTGTGGTTGGTGATAAAACTGAACACAATATATTGTTAATAGATACATCATGCCATATTCACAATTAAATTACAATGGAGTAATCTTTAAAACTATTTGCAACTCTTTAGCTCAATTTTTTTTATGAAATAACAATTAAAAAAGAGTGTGGAATTTTATTTCTCACACTCATGGTTAAACGTTGTTACATCGTGATGTTTGCAATATGTGACTCAATTTCCTCTAAAAAATAAGGGCAATAATGTTTCAGTTTGTAACTGCCGACACCTTCGATATACACCATTTCTTCTTTTGAAGCTGGTTTTTTCTTAGCGAATTCTTTAATTACTTGATCGGTAAATATCATATCTTCATCAACATCATGTTTTTCTGCCAATTCTTTTCTAACATATAGTAACTTCTCATACAAATCGATGCTCGGGAGTTGATCTGTCGATATATCTACTTTCTCTAATAAATTTTGTTTAAATGGCTCTGTATAAATTTCACGCTTACCGTCAATGAGCAGACGTCCCTTTATCAATACATGCAGCACTTCGTCCTCAATATGAACGTAACCTCTATAAATTAACTCATCTAAAATATGATGAATATCACTCGGGATATAGTCTTGCATCGTGCCATACGTAGCATTCTCATTCAATTTATACTTGTGGATATCTTCGTTACGTTCTCCACGCAGAACTTGAATGACGAGAGATTTGGTTAACTTTACGCGCGATGCCATAATTAAAGACAAGACAGATTTTGCTTCTGCTGTCATATCGTAAGTACGCTTTTGACTCAAACAGTTCGAGCAGCGACCACATTCCGTCACATACTCATTCGGATTAAAGTACTTCGTCACAAATCCGGTCAAGCATTTATTTGTTTTTTGATACTGCATCATTTTATCGAGCTTTTCACGCTTATTCTGTTTATGCGCATTTGTCGCATCAGAACGGTCGATAAAGTACTGGTGTAAGTTAATATCCCGGGCACTTGATAATAAGATACATTCACTTGGTTTGCCGTCACGACCCGCCCGACCAACTTCCTGATAATAACTTTCTATGTCACCAGGTAAATTGTTGTGAATAATGTAGCGAATATCCGGTTTATTTATCCCCATTCCGAACGCGTTGGTCGCCACAATTAATGGTACTTCGTTGCGAATGAATAATTCCTGATTCTTACCGCGCTCAGCCTTTTTCAAGCCACCGTGATATGGAACGTTTTCTACATTATTATCTGCTAAGAAAACTGAGAGTTTCTCCACCTCAGCACGCGTAGCCGCATAGATGATACCCGCTTCCTTAGGACGTGCGAGCACGTAGTTTAAAATAAATTGATCACGTTGGAATGTTGGATTCACCATTAAATTAAGATTTTCACGTTTTACCGGCCCGTTAAATATATGTTCCTCATTAATACCAAGAAGTGATGTAATATTCTCCTGCACTTCTTGCGTTGCCGTTGCAGTGACAGCAATAGTCGGCACACCTTCAAACAATTCATAAATCACCGGGATAATATTTTGGTAACTTGGTCTAAAGTCATGCCCCCATTTAGAAATACAGTGCGCTTCATCAAAAGCAATAAGGTTAATCTCTAAACGCTTGATGTAACCTTGAAACTCAGGCGTAACCAAGCGTTCCGGTGAGACATATAAAAATTTATAATGCCCATCAAGAAGTTCGCGTTCAGTCGTCGCGATTTCTTTTTGAGAGAGTGTCGAGTTCAAATAAACAGCAGGAATTCCTCTGTTTATCAATTCTTCAACCTGATCATGCATCAGCGCAATAAGCGGAGAGATAACTAAAGTGAGTCCATCCTGCATCAAAGTTGGTATTTGATAACAAATAGACTTACCCGATCCTGTTGGTAAGACACCCAATGTATTATGTTGTGACATCACAGACTCGATAATTTCACGTTGCTGTGGTCTAAATGATTTATAACCAAAAAATTTCTCTAAAGTATATTCCATAGTCACTAACCATCCAAATTAATATTTATATATTATACACTTTTTTCGCGATGATTTATAGATTATTGATTATAATTTTTCGGAAGTCGAAATTTTGGTGGAGTTTTTGGTGTGTATGGGAGTAAATGAAGTCAGCGAGCGTTCTCGTGAAGCTGATAACCGTCAGATCGAGTCAGCGAGCGACATCGTTGAGCTGATAACCACCATATCGAGTCAGCGAGCGTCGTCGTTGAGCTGATAACCACCATATCGAGTCAGCGAGCGTCGTCGTTGAGCTGATAACCGCCCTATCGAGTCAGCGAGCGTTCTCGTGAAGTGACAGCTAGAAGATAACCCGCCTATCTTCTAGGTGTGAAGCGACAAACATAAAATCCCTAACAAACAAAAAAAGAACCCACAATTAAGTAGGTTCTGCTCATAAACTAAAGTTTTTCTTTTACCAATTCTTTTGATAATTTGTAGTTAATTGCTTTAAACAAACTTTGCATCCACAGGTGATGCGCGTATAGATTCGCATGTGCATCTTCAACCTCGATACACTTAAACTGAATATGTGATCCCGGTCGCTTTTGTGCAAGTTTGTGCATATGGTAACTTGGAATCGTACCGATGTGTGGTGCTGTTGTCGGATGATCAAAGTCGTTAAGGGTTATTACTGGCTGGTTCTCTGCAGCATAGACGCCACCGAGTACACCGTGTGTCTCAATATCGTCATCAGGCAGATCTATGTTATCACCTTTTAAATATACCGAGACTCTATTCTTCTCTTTCATGACAGTGTACATACCACGCTCTAAGTTCGCGTAAACCTCAGGCGAGATGCCCGGCACTCTAACAATATGGAACACGTCCGGAATATAAACTTCAACTAGTGCGTAGTAATCGACACCCCAGTTAACAGTATTGTTCTGACGTAATATATTAAACAATTCATGATGTTGTGGTGTATACTCTCGTTTCATCAATAGCTCATCACCTGAAGAAAGCACATTCGTTTTCTCAGTTTCTACACCACCAGCTACAGCCATGTATAGACGGTTCCCACGTTTTTGAGAATCGAATTTAACAGTATCACCTTTATCGAATAGGTAAATACGGTTTGTATCAATCGTGCGGCTGTTTGTTGTACCTGAAAAATCAGCGCCTGAGAATGCAACAATCGTCGGTTCAGTAAATTTTATGACCGCTGGTTGCACTGTCATTTCAAGTGTCAGCGCATCTGGCGGGTTGCCCACTAACTGGTTGACCATTTGAAACGCCAGGCGATCACATGCACCATTGTACACAAACTGTTCGTCGCTCTCCTTTTTATTCAGTGACTGCAGTATCGTCAAAAGTCCACTATTTTCAATAATTACACTCAAGCTTCAACACCCACTTCTGATAAAAATGCGCGCACGTCTGCAATTGCGATTTCAGATGGTTCTATCGTATCGTGATCCACCATGATTTCAATCGGCAGATAGGTAAACGTAATATCATGTTTCGCGGTATTTATCTCTGTTAAAAACTTAGATTCATAACCTTTAAAAATTTCTTTTAATTGATTTTGCTTGTCATCATCAAGCGCAACCTCTGAAATATATGTAATGTAGCAATCTCCGTTTGCATAAATCATAGCTTCACCTAATCTCTATAGAAAAATTCAAGTTGTGATGTGACAAATTCTACTAGATTCCCCATGATAAAATTCACGATGAATATCGACGTGATGACGCCAGCAAAAGTAAATAATATTGCGAGTATTCTAATATTGTTTTCAATTAGATAGTTTACAACAAAATGTGTAAACAAAATAATTCCCGTAAGTAAGAGAATCAATAGTAATGTAATCATGTTTCACCTCATATTTCAAACTTCACTAACGTCCATTCTCTAACGCTGTTTATCATGTATACCTCGAGAATACCACGCTTATACTTATTTAAAAACTCATCTAATAAATATACGCGCTCGCTAACCGTACCCATTGCTAAAAGTTCACGCCGCATCACACCATTTAATAAGCCCACCTCAGCAGGTGGTGTGAAGAAACGACCCGCTTCTTTAACAACAAGGTTACCGATGTTGAATTCTGTCAGTTCATTGTTTCTATTATAGTATAAGTTTAACGCAAGTTCATCTATTAACTGATAGTGATGTCGCACAGTTGTCTTATGCGATAAAAAACGTGATGCCGCACGGATTGGTTGATGATGTATCGCGCTTATCATCTCTTTTTCGGGGTTGATTGATTCGTGCGTTAATTCAATTGTTCCATCCGAACTGAGCAATGCGCGTAGCTTATATATAGCATTATCTAAATGCGCGGTCACATATGACTCAATCTGTGCTTGAGCCGCTCTTTTATCGATAGGATAATCAAACGTATCCGCACTGTTCACGAGACGTTCCAAATGTAAGTCGAAGCGCTTAATTTCTTGATGCTCCACACGCATCGATTCTATTAAGCTGACATAACCGTGATTTAAAAATGATGTCTTCGCAACAAACTCTTCGTATTCATCAGAAGGATTAGAGTCATATGTAATACCTGCACCTGCACCATATACAGCGTGCTCACCCTGAATGTACATTGTACGAATCGGAACATTAAATACCCACGCATCAGGCGAAAGCATCAGACCAATTGTGCCACAGTAATATTGACGCGGCGTTGATTCTAACGTGTCAATAATTTGCATCGTGCTGAGTTTCGGTGCACCTGTAATTGAACCACAAGGGAACAGCCCATCCATAATAGTATTGAGCGAAATGTCAGGTTTTAATTCTGCCTCCACGGTTGAAGTCATTTGATACACCGTTGCGTATGTTTCAATTGTAAAGAGTTCTGGACATCTCACAGAACCGGGCATTGCGATTTTTGATAAATCATTTCTTAATAGGTCAACAATCATAACATTTTCTGCACGGTCTTTTTTAGAGTGCTTTAAAAATTCGTAACTCGCCTTATCACGTGCTGAATCTTGAAAGCGCTTCGATGTGCCTTTCATCGGTTTCGTGCGAATGGTTTCACCATCTCGTTCAAAAAACAATTCAGGTGAACAACTAATTATCTTTTCGTCTTCGTGCTCTATATAGAAGGCATAGTCCCCATTGTTTTGATGCATCAACTGTAAAAACAAAGTGTGCCCATCTCCTGAGAACTCACCGGTAAGCCTGGCCGTATAATTCACTTGATATGTGTGACCATCTCTAATGAAATCTCGAATTTTCTCCACATTATCTTCAATTGTTGTCCGGTCTTCCACAAATTGAAGCGGTGTCAGCTTGTAGCTCGCAGCCTCTTCCTGAAAGGATTCTCGATCTGCTTGCATGCTAAAAATACCTATCATGAACGGCGCATCATCATTACCGAGCACTTTGTTGCTTTCATACGAGATAGCCGGTACACAGTAGTGCCCTGCCTTCAGAGCTGCTTCCGCGATATCAAATGCCTCTTCTAATGAATGTGTCTTGTGCGTCAATACTTCTCTTGGATTGATAAAGTAGTAATCATTGACAGTACCATTCACTTTTACTTTTGCATGGACTCTCATGATAACCTTCCTTTCACTATATCCGTAAATGCGCGTAATTGTTCGAGACCATGTTCACTCAATATCGCCTCAGGATGATATTGAAGCCCATAGATAGGCAACGTTTTGTGATGGATTGCCATGATAACACCGTCTTCAGCCGTCGCACTGACTTCAAATATATCATTTTCTCCTACTGTAACTAATGAATGATAGCGTGTCACATTGAACGGCGAACTTAATCCGGCAAATAAATGAGTGGATGCATGATGCACTGTATATACATGACCATGAATTGGCCTGTTGCCGTGTGTCACACAACCACCTGACATATGCCAAAGCATTTGATGTCCAAGGCAAATACCAAGAATTGGACATGTTGTGAAGTATGACTCAACAAAATCAATCGTGTCTGTTCTATCTTCAGGATGCGATGGACCCGGAGAAATAACAATCGCATCAAACACACCATTATATGTCGATAATTCATGCGGCATGACAACTTCTACTTCTACGGAATCAAGCTGCTCTAGATAATGAATAATATTATATGTAAACGAATCGTAGTTATCGATCATTAAAATTTTAGGCATATATTTTTCCTCAAGTTCATCTATATTACTTTCATTATAAATAAAGCTGTACGTGAATGATACTATTCTTTCCCGTTCACAAATTTGCCTAACTTTTATGAAATAATGTTTATGCATATATACATTGGGTATTTATTAATATACGAAAAGTAGAGAGGGGATTTTACAAAATGGGTTGGATTATTACATTAGTTGTCGGTGGTATTATAGGTTGGTTAGCAGGTGCAATATTAGGTAAAGATGTACCATTTGGTATTATCGGTAATATCATTGCAGGTTTAATCGGTGCTTCTATCGGTAATTCTCTAGGCTTAGATATTGGTCCTGAAGTCGGTGGAGTAAGTATCGTTGGTGGTATTCTAGGTGCAATTATCCTGATACTCATCGTTTCATTTATTATGAAAGCTATCGGCGGTAACAGACGCGCATAGTTTTATATATTCCAGATTATAAAAAAAAGCGTATGGAAATATCCATACGCTTTTAATTATGCTCTTTATCTTCAATTAACCAGCGGTCTTTCTTTGTTGAAATTTCATCGCGTAACTTTCTATCTGACTTAATTTTTTCAAGCTCTAATTCCATATGTTTATTCTCAAGCATAAAGTTTTCTTGTTTTAACTTTTCCAGCTGTTGTTCTTCTTTCACGTTTTTTAAATGTCGTTTACTGTCACTTGCATCAAATGAACGCTTGATTGCGTAGAGTGGAATTCCGAGTGACATAACAACGGCAAAAAAAACCAATAACCAGTTCAAAGTCCATGTGCTATCCCTCTTTTTCTTTATCAGATTTTTCATCTTTAGATTCGATTTTTTCATTAAGCCGGTCTTTTTCTTCGATGAGCCAACGACCACCGCCTGCAGTCGATTCTAAACGTTTTCGTTCTTCACGTATACGTTCCAGTTCTTGTCGCATTGATTCGTTCTCCAACAAGTAATTTTCTTGCTTTATTTCCTCTAGCCTGCGTTCTTCATGCATTTTTTTATATTCTAACTTTTGTTTACTATCTCTAATATGCACATACATTCCACCGATAGTACCAATAATTGCCGGTGTCATGACTACAAGTACTATATAAAAAATAAATTCCATAGCTACACCTCTCATCTGTCTATTATACATAAAAATCATACAAAAAAAGATACTACTTTTCAGCAGTATCTTTTAGACTAGTCTTCTTTAATTTCTTCTGTCTGTGTTTGGTTTAAATTATAGTCTCGCAGTAATGCAACTTGTTTTACCAAGTGATTATCGAGTTCTAGCACGATCCAACGGTCTTTATCAGTGTCTATCACATCATCTGTTTCAATCTCTGACTTCATGCTTCTAATCCAACCACTTATCGTATCGATTTCTTCACTGTTTACGAATGTCACATCAAATTGTTCCTCTAAGTCATCGAGTAAAACACGACCATTAATGTGGAACACATCATCATCAACTTTTACAATGTCCGGTTCTTCGTTTTCATCAAACTCATCACGAATCTCGCCAACTATCTCTTCTAAGATATCTTCCATAGCAACCATACCGGCAGTTCCACCATATTCATCTATAATCAATGCGATATGGACACGTTCTTTTTGCATTTTAATCAGTGCGTCACTAATGCGAGATACCTCAGTGATAAGTGGGATGTCATGCGTGTAGTCTTCAGGACGGACCTCTCCACCGGAGGCGATATGTTGTGTTAAATACTCTCGCACGTTAATGTAACCAATAATGTTATCCTTATCACCATCTGAAGCTGTAATTGGATACCTCGTATAGTTATGCTCTTGTACGACTCCCAAGACATCGTCTACACTAATCGGCTCTTTTAACGTCACCATTTGCGTACGTGGCACCATGATATCCTTTGCTAAGCGCTCATCAAATGAAAAGATATTTTGCATATACGCAAGTTCCTGCTGATTAATCTCCCCACTCTGATAACTCTGAGCCATGATAATTTTTAATTCATCTTCACTGTGACCTTGATCAAGTGGTGCTTCTTTGAAGCCTAACAATCTTAATAATAAACGGGATGAACCATTTAATATGTAGATGAATGGTTTTAAGATGACACCAAAGATATATAAAGGTAATGAAAAGGCCATCGCTAATTTTTCTGCATAATGAATCGCGACAGTTTTGGGTGCGAGTTCACCCACAACGACGTGTAAAAATGTCACAATAGCAAACGCAAACGCAACAACTAATACAGTCTCTAAATTTTCAGGAATGCCAATGAAATTAAAAATAGGATGGAGAATGACTTCAAAAGTGCTCTCACCAATCCAACCGAGTCCTAATGCAGTTACAGTAATACCGAGCTGACAGGCTGATAGATAATAATCTAGCTCGTTCGTCATTTTCTTAACGCGAACAGCTGCTTTATTACCATCATCAATAAGTTGATCGATTCTTGATTGACGAGCTTTTACGAGTGAGAATTCGGAACCTACAAAGAGTATTGTAAGTAAAATTAGAATTACAAAAATGATTAAGTTTATTATGGTGGATATGTCCAATTAGTTCCCTAAAAAAGGGATTCACCTCCGGAGAATATAAAGCATATATAATTTTGATTATATAATTAAACAGTTTAACAAAATGGTTTCTTAATCACAATTAAAAAAATTATAAATGGCAGAAAAAAAGGTGCTCAACTAAGCACCTTTTCATGTTACATATCTTTGATGTAGCTAAACGCTATTGTACCGTGTCCTGTGTGCACACCTGCAACAGGTACAAACGGTTGAAATACAAGTTCGATTGAATGAAATCTCTCTTTTAACATCGATGCCCATTCATCTGTTAATGACTTAGCACCTGCGTAGAGAATTGCGATGGTCTTTACACCATCTTCATCGACGTGACGATCAAGTTTACTCAGTAATAATTGTGACATTTTACGTCTCGTTCTTACCTTTTCACCAATCACAA
Source organism: Aliicoccus sp. (assembly GCA_041838435.1). GTDB lineage: Bacteria > Bacillota > Bacilli > Staphylococcales > Salinicoccaceae > Aliicoccus. The sequence goes on from JBGYPO010000058.1 coordinate 15,802, forward strand.
TTTTACCACCATCAAATTCCAATTGTAATTGGATGTTGAGTAACGTTGCGAGCATCGACTGAGAAGCCGACACTCTGCCACTTTTACGCAATTGATTGAAACTCTTTGGCAAAATATATAATTGAGAGTTCTTTGAGATCTCTTTTATGCGCGTTGTTAACGCTTCTAATGATTCATCTGTTTCTCTAGACTCGATTGCAGCTTCAATCATTTTATATAGTGGATAGCTCCCACGCGACGAATCAATAATGCTTACAGGTTTCGTGCATTCTTGTGATGCTGAGAGTGAACTTTGATATGTTCCGGTAAGATCGCTTGATGCATGAATTGCAATTACTGCATCATAGTCCGGGTTTTGTTCAATTTCGTCGTAAACTTTAATAAATTCTCCAATTGTTGGCTGAGATGTTTTCGCACCTTCACCACTTACTGATAATTTCTCATAGATTTCTTCAGTTGTCGCGTCAATGCCTTCACGATATGCAACACCGTCGATAATCACCGTCATCGGTAAAACTTTGATATCAAACTTCTCGGCAAATTCTGTTGTTATACCAGATGCAGTGTCCGTAACGATTGCTAACTTTTTCATAAGTTGTCCTCCAAAATATACTTTGGTTTATTTTAAGTGATATTTAACCACCAATGTAACTCATATTAATTTTCTTACGTTCTTTACGCATTTCGTCAGTAATTTCTGTGCGGATGTCTGAATAACGGTCATTTCTTCTCGACCATACATCAACAAGCTCAGCCTTTAATTCAGCGTCATCCATGCCGCTTCTTAACATAGCTTTAACGTTAACACCCTTAGTTGCAAACAAACAGCCATAAAATCTACCGTCCGATGACAGGCGTGCACGTGTACACGTTGAGCAGAAGCTTTCCGACACACTCGTAATAAAACCGAGGTGACTTTCCGCATCTTTATGTTTATAAACTTTCGCAACTTCACCATAATAAGCTGGCTCAAGTGATTCCAGTTCAAATTCTTTACTTAGTATCTCGAACATCTCTTTTTTCGTGAGTACTTTATCAAAGTTCCAACCATTATCGTTACCGACATCCATAAACTCGATAAAACGAAGTGTCACAGGCAACTTTTTAAAATGACGTGCCATAGGCAGTATTTCATGCTCATTTAAACCCTTTTGAACCACCATATTAACCTTCACTTGAAAACCAATTTCCAGTGCATACTCAATGTTTTCAAGCACTTGTGAAGCTTTGATTCCACGGTCATTAATGTTACCAAACAATTCATCATCCAGCGCATCTAGACTGACGTTGATACGTCTAAGACCAGCATCATACAGTTTTTGACCGTGCTTCTTAAGCAGGATGCCGTTTGTTGTTAGCCCTATATCTTCTATACCCTCAATGTTGTGTAGTTGTTCAATCAAGATGTGTAAGTCACGGCGCATCAGTGGCTCCCCACCTGTCAGCCTTAACTTTTTAACACCCATCTCACTATATATTCTACTGATTCGCTCTATTTCAGAAAAAGAGAGCAGCTCTTTCTTTGGTAAAAATTCATAATCATCGCCGAAAATTTCTTTCGGCATACAATATGAACATCTAAAATTACAGCGATCTGTGACTGATATTCTTAAATCTCTGATGGGTCTACCGAATTTATCCTCTACAATCATGATGACCCCTCCTTAATTATCAATCCTAACCTACTGTAGGTCAGTTTTTCGATTGATATTGATAAAATTACTTACATCGAATGATGCTTCTTCCAATTCTAAATAATCGACATTTATATTTTGGAAAAAAGAGCGTATGCTGCGTCCACCATCCGCGAGATGCGCCGCAAGCTTAGGCGCCAGTGCTGAATCATTAAACACAGCAATCGTCGGATGCATTCTCTCGCCTTCCTTAGTAATAATGGAATAGCCCGGTTTCTCGTCAGCTCGTGCAACTAAGCGCTTGATCCATGCGCTTGGTACATACGGCGTATCACATGAGACGAGTACGAACCTCGAGTCAGGATACTGTTTCGCCACCGCGTATAGACCTCCGAGCGGTCCATAATCAATAAAATCAGAATCATCTACAATAACGTCGATATCTTCAAACTTATCTTTAAGCGCTGAATTGCTACTTACCAGAATGTGATTGCACGCCTCTGAGTCAGCTAACAAATCATATACATGCCGATACATTGGTTTACCATCGAGTAAGTAGAGTGATTTGTCTTCGCCAAAGCGCGTTGAGCGTCCACCAGCGAGCACTATGCCAACTGTGTTCATCCACCGCTCACAGGCGGAATTAAAGCCACAGTATCTTCTGCTTTTACTAAATAATCAGCGCGCACAAAGTTTTCATTTACAGCAACCATGTATACCTCACCATTTAATGAAGGTGCTGCAGATTCAATAGTTTCTCTAAGCGACATGACATCTAATGAATCTTCCATCTTTAATTCTATGAATTCACTACCTACTTTTTGCTTTAAACCTGCGAATAATAAGACTTTCACTATTATGCCTCCACGTCTGGATGATACTGTTTCGTATCTCCAATCCATTCTTCTCCGTCTTCCCAGACTTCTTTTTTCCATATTGGAACGATTTCTTTAATGCGTTCAATCGCATACTCATTAGCAACATAAGCATTTTTTCTGTGCGGTGCGCTTGTAACAATAACAACAGCAATGTCCG
>JBGYPO010000059.1:0-4965 GCA_041838435.1 Aliicoccus sp.
GAAGAGAGAAGTTTTCCAGATATCAGCGAAGGCAGTATTTATCCCGTATTGTTGCGCCTCAGTAAAAAAGGATACGTGACATCACGGATGGCGAAATCAGATACAGGTGGACCGAAGCGTAAATATTACTCAATTACTAGTGAAGGCGCGCACGAACTCAAGGTGTTTCATGACAAATGGAAAAAATTAAACAGCGGAATGAATAACATATTAGGAGGGCATAGTGATGTTAAGTAGAGAGTCTGAGAGATTTTTAAGAGAATTTCGTATGGAATTACTATCGCGCGGTAAAGATGAAGACACTATCGCAGAACTTGAGACGGAACTGCGTGATCATTTAATCGAGGCAGAATCAGAAGGCAAAACACTTGATGACGTAACAAATGGATCTGTAGATAATTATATTCACTCAATATCACAAGAAGTCCCATTTGAGAATAAACTGGGACGCGTCATTGGTGTTGCAGCTGTCGGTTTATTCTTAATGTTTGTTATCCCTGATCTGCTGAATGGCACATTTGAATTTACTCTATCTCACATCATTTACATTGTGCTGTTATTTGTATTGGGACCACTTGCAATTGTTGTCTTCCTAAAACACATGATCGTCGAACACACTGATTTTCATAGTGAAAAAATAGATAGAATGGGCTATATAAAATTAACGCTGGCAAGTATTCTATTTATGGCGCTGCTGGTTGGCGGCGTATTTTTATATCGCACCTTCCCAATATATGAATTTTTTTATCTGGAGTTGGAAACCACAAGACTGCTGGGATATATCATGTTCGGATTTGCAGTTGTTCTGTTCATAGTACTTAGACAATGGATTATACTCGCAGCGATACTCGTTGTGTCACTGCCTCAAATCCTTGCCCAGTTATTTACAGACAGCAGTCCTGGAGACGAGACGTATATATTAATTACAACAATCAGTCTGTTTGTGCTGTGGTTTATGTTTGCAATAGTCGCGTTGTTAATGTTCAGGAAGAAACAGGATGCAAGTTGATTGATAAGCACGTACCCGTGACGGGTGCGTGCTTTTTTGACTGCGGGTTTAACCGTGAGTTGCATTTCGAGGCCTGGTATGCAACTCAAGCCTAATTTTTTGGATCCGAGTTGCACTTCACAAGCTACGCTGTCTCTCGCTCACCACGTTATAGTGATGTCTTTCATGAATCACGATTAACTTAACCATTTGTAAAATGTTCGGAAAGTTCGGTACCGGGTCCGGCAGACGAATGCTGTAGATTTCTTTATCGGTTAGGTTTTGAATAAGTGATTTAATCTTCTCAGTCTCAGTTTCCAACAGATGCCTAAGATCGCCTTTCGCCAAATGACGTACCTCGCCTGGCCTTAAAATAGTTGGTGAAGTCATTACTTTAGCTTCATAAATGTTTGTCATTGTACTGTTGCGACTGACTTCCGGCAAAATTTTAACCACCGGTTTTGCGAATGGCAGGTATATCTGCAACGCGATGCGCGTAAGCCTCAGCAGCTTATAGCAGTGATAAATCGACTCAGCGATACTCCACTTTTCCTCCTTCACACGAGTGTGTATATCCCCATTAAAAGCTGCCGTTGAAAAATATGAGTTCCGCACTGTCATCAGTCCATCAAACGCATCACTTACTTCACGATGCATGGTTCATCTCCTCCAATCCATTTATATAATTCTCAATTTCTTTCCTCCCATTTAAAATAATTATTTCTTTATGCTCGATTGTCTCCAGCTTCTCAATCCATCTGCGCTTTTTTTTAGAATGGTAGTTCCAGATCCACACTAAAAATTCCAAATCAAACTTCTCTTCACAACCTTCTGCCATGTCTATACGTGTCTTACCTCTGTTCATAAAATACCGCATCAGCACACGATAAAAACATATCCAGCGATTTAAATTCAGATAAATAATGGTATCTGCCTGTTCTGAGCGAGCCTCAAAAAATGTCGTATAGTTGCCATCAATAATCCAGTTGTCCTGCGTCATAAGTTCTTTATGAATTTCAGCCTGCTCCAAAACAGAACTCATCACCCAGCCCGGCTTCCAAAAGCATTTGTCCAGATGGAATACAGGAATGTTGTATAGCGCGGCTAATTTCTGTGCGAGTGTTGATTTACCGGTGCCGGCTGAACCCATGACCATTATCTTCATTGGACACCTCCTATAATATTTTGGTTAATTTATTATTATCTTCAAGAGAATCGGGTATATAATTGACATCACCAATTTAAGTATATAATAAGGAGTGGATTACATGCCTTGGAATATGCAGGATTACCCGGCCAGTTTCAAAAATTTTGATAAAGTGCTGCGCAAGAAGATGATTGATATTGCAAATGCAATGGTGGATGGCGGTTATGACGAGGATGAAGCTATACCGATTGCAACCGAGCAGGCAAAAGAATGGTATGAGAACGCAAGCGAGAGTGAAATTGAAGAATTTCGTAAAGAGGATAATCCGCAAAAGGATGATGCGCATGACAACGAAAACGCACGTCCGGAATTAATGGATGAGGATGTTGAGGTCCGTTATGATGACGACAACAGGCAGTGGTATGTGAAGACGGTAAAAGCTGACCGGGCATCAAACGTCTTTGACACAAAGAATGAAGCGCTTAAGCGCGCCAAAGAAATTGCAGATAATAAAGGTACAAAAGTCATTCCCTATAAGCAGGACGGAACAAAGGAATAAGAATAAGCATAAGCGTACGGCACCTTTAAAGGTGCCGTACGCTTATTATTTTGAGTAGTTTCTATCTATATAATACATTCTATACTTTAACCATGTAATTCACTTAAAAAATTCACACTTTTTTAATATTCTGTGATTGACATCACACTGCAAACCAGCTAAGTCCTATAGACTTTAAGCTAACAAATATCATATGAGTAGGTGAAATAATGAAGGAGAAAAAATCAAGAGTTGTCGATATGAGTACTTATGAGCCGAAAGAGACACCACCTATTAAACCACGTTCAGACGGTGGTTATAGTGTGAAAACATATCAGTCTCGTAGACCATCAACTCAGTATTCGTCACAGCCGCCAATCTTAAATGAGGAAGCGGAAGACTTAACACTGCGCGGAACTTTGTTTTCAACAATCGTATTTGTCGGTGGTGCTATCGTACTTTGGACGGGATTACTCTTTTTCCTATTTTTATTTAGATACTAATTCAGAAGCTCATTTGGAGGGAAAAACAATATGAAGATGCATAAGCTTGAAGAAATCTGGCTAATTATTGGCGTTGGTATCATCATCATAGCCATGGGTGCTGTCGGATATCAGACATTCGCACTTGGCATGGGACCACCATCACACCAAGAGACAGTAGACCATACACAATTCGCAGACGGCGGTGCACCTGCACCATTTGATGAACCTGGCATCTATGAAATTGGAGATAATCGCTACGAAGTGGTTATGACATTAGAAGCATTTAGTTTTAATCCATCTGAAATCACAGTACCTGTCGGTGCTGAAGTCACGTTTATCATGACGTCTAAAGATGTCGTACACGGCGTAAGTGTGCCACATACAAACCTTAACACGATGGTGCTTCCAGGATACATTCAAAAAATTACACAAACATTCCATGAAGCGGATGAGTACTTAATGGTATGTAACGAATACTGCGGTGTCGGGCACCATATGATGACTGCAACGATTACGGTGGAGGAGTGATGAGATGAATGAAGTTATCGGAGAAGTTAAATTTAGAAAATTCGGTCTGATCACGATTGGTCTCGCATTTTTAGTACTATTACTCGGTGGAGTTTTTGGTGTACTTCAAGGGTTAAACCGCGCTGGTTTACTCGATTTCTTTTTCGGCTTTGAGTATTATCAGATGTTAACATTACATGGTGTATTAATGATTGTATCGTTTACACTATTATTTATGAACGGTTACTTATACTCGGCAACTGACTACGCATTAGGTGGATTGCCTAAACTGACAAGAACACTTGCATGGGTTGGATTAGTTAGTTTTGTCATCGCAGCAGCACTAATCGTTACGACTATTTTGATGGGTGAAGCAACGGTCATGTATACTTTCTATGCACCGATGGCGGCCTCCCCATGGTTTTACATCGGACTGGTCTTCTTAGCAGTAACGATATACTCATCTGCGATTGGTATATTTTATGCTACATATGACTGGAAAAAAAGAAATAAAGGAAAGCACTTACCGCTTCACGCATTCTTTGCAACAGGTGCTTATCTTTTAATTACACTTGGTACACTTGCTGTAACAGCTAAGGTACTATTGCAGTTATTCTGGGTTCTTGAATGGACATCTGGTATCAACGTCTTACTTGACCGTACATTATTATGGTGGTTTGGACATACACTGGTTAACGTTTGGTACTTAGTAGCGATTTCAGCTTGGTACTTAGTTTTACCAAAAGTTATTGGTACAAAAATCTTCAGTGATAGTTTAGCTAGAGTTGTTGTAATCCTGATTGTGGTATTAAACGTACCTGGTGGATTCCACCACCAAATTGTTGACCCCGGTTTTAGTGAAACACTGAAATTTGGTCACTTAGCAATGAGTTTAGCAATCGCAGTACCTTCATTATTTACAGCTTTCGCGATGTTCGCAACATTAGAGCGTGCTGGTCGTCGTCGCGGCGGTAAAGGATTGCTTGGATGGCTTGTGAAATTACCATGGCGCGATCCTAAGTTCTTAACTATTATGATTGCAATGATTGGTTTTATCTTCGGTGGTGCTGGTGGTATTGCACAGACAAGCAACCAGTTAAACCAGGTTGTACACAATACATTCTGGGTCGTTGGGCACTTCCACGTCACAGTCGGTATTGCAGCCGTATTAACATTCTTTGGTGTCGCATGGTGGCTAGTACCTCACTTAGCACGACGTGAGTTTTCACCAGGCATGCATAAGTTTGCTCTATGGCAGACATGGGCATGGGTCATTGGTATGTTCTTAATGTCAGCATCA
>JBGYPO010000060.1:0-12150 GCA_041838435.1 Aliicoccus sp.
AGTGACCCAATACAGGGTAGTTTGACTCACTGTGAAACGACAGTGACCCAATACAGGGTAGTTTGACTCACTGTGAAACGACAGTGACCCAATGCAGGGTAGTTTGACTCACTGTGGAATGACAGTGACCCAGTACAGGGTAGTTTGACTCACTGTGAAACGACAGTGACCCAGTACAGGGTAGTTTGACTCACTGTGAAACGACAGTGACCCAATATAGGGTAGTAGCCGCCCCAGCAGCTCTATGAAATTTCTCATAGAGAAGGTAAACGCCTTAACAGCTCTATGAGATTTCTCGTAGAGAAGGTAACAGCTTTATTAGCTCTATGAAGATTCTCATGGAGAAGGTAAACGCCTTATTAGCTCTATGAGATGCTTAATAGAGAAAACAAACACCTCACAATCCAAACAAAACTACCTACATTCCAAACAAAACTACCTACATTCCACACAATAGCCATACAACTCCACTTTGTGACTATTCAGCTGAACGCCTGCGAGTTCGTCCTCCCATTTTTCAACTGGGCAGTAGGTAATTACTTGTGTTTCTCCGCAACGTTCACAGATAAAGTGGTGATGATGGTCATCGGTGCATGAAATTTTATAATTCATCTCACCGTCGAGTGTGGTCTGTTCTAAAACGCCGATGTCTGTCAGTGTATGCAAGTTCCTATAAATTGTGTCGTAGCTAATGCCTGGGTACACAGATACGAGTTGTTGTTGTAATTCTTTCGCACTTAAATATTTGTCGTATCTCGTAAATATTTCAATTAACTTTAAGCGTTTATCCGTAAGCTTTAAGTTGTGTGCTTTTAATTGCTCTTTATATTGTTTGATCAACATTATCACCTTTTGTTTTACCTGATCTTCTAACTAAAACTGTCGCTAAAAGTATTAACAATGAGACGAGTACAATTGTTCCTCCGGGTGAAATATTTAAGTAATAGCTGAGCAAGAGCCCTATGATTACTGCAATCTCCCCGAATATAACGGACACGACCATCAGCTGTTTAAAGCTAGATGTCACGCGCATCGCACTTGCTACCGGCAATGTCATCAGTGCACTCACAAGTAAAATTCCAACAATTCTCATCGATGCGCTGATTACTAATGCAACCATAATGATAAATACGATTTGAATCCACCTTGGTGCTTTCATAACGCTTGCGTATTCTTCATCGAATGACACTAAGAACAGCTCTTTATAAAATAAGAAGATAAAAATAATAACGATAACTGCAATTGCGAGTATCAAATAGAAATCCTGCTGACCGACTGCACTGATACTTCCGAACAAGTATGCAAATAAATCTTGGTTAATACCATTTGCCATCGATAAAAATACGATACCAATCGAAATACCTGCACTCATAATAATTGGGATCGCGAGCTCCTTGTAATGGGTATATACGGTTCTGAGTCGTTCGATTCCAAGTGCACCAATTACGCTAAACACAATACCTGTTATAAGCGGATTGATTGTTGCTGTAATTAAAGTCGATAACCACACGCCAAATGCAATACCACCGAGTGTCACGTGACTGAGTGCATCAGCAATCAAAGATAAGCGTCTTATGACGATGAACCCGCCGATTAATGGTGCAATGATGCCGACGAGTAAACCACTGAGCACGGAGTAGCGTATAAATTCAAATGTAAAAAACGCTTCAATCATGAACAGCACTCCCTATCATGATCGTGTGAGACAAACTGCACAGGAAAACCATAGATTTTAGAAATTTCTGCTTCATCCAGACGCTTAAATTCATGATTGGATCCGTGGAAGTGTAAGTGTTCATTAATGCATGCAACTTCATCAGCCTGGTCAACAACGACACCGATGTCATGTGTCACAAGTAAAATTGTTACGGACTGTTCTTTTAAGCGCGCAAGCACTTCGTAGAACTCCTTCACATGACGTGCATCAATACCCACCGTCGGTTCATCGAGTACAAGTATTGACGGCTCTGTAATCAAAGCGCGCGCAATAAATACACGCTGTGTCTGTCCACCGGAAAGCAGCGATATATTTTTATCTTTTAAATCGCTAATGTCTAAAATATCGAGCACACGATCGAGTGCAGCTTTGTCTTCTTTGTTATAGCGCTTAAATAGTCCTTTACGCTTAGAGAGCCCACTGAGTACAACTTCAGATACCGTTGCCGGGAATCCCTTCTGAAAGCTGTTCGACTTTTGTGAAACGTATCCGACTTCGTCCCAGTTATTAAATTGACGTGAGCGCTTCCCATTGATTAATATCTCACCCTGCTGAAGATTCAACAAACCGAGAATTAATTTAATCAGCGTCGTTTTACCAGAACCGTTCGGTCCCACAATCGCAACGAAGTCGCCTTTATCAATTTTTAAATTAATATCTTTTAGTGCGGGTGTTTTTTCAAGTTTATCTGTATATGCATACGATAAATTTCTAATTTCAAATATTGCTTCTGACACATTTACCACCTAATTCGTAATCATTCTGTTTTAAATATACTAGAAATTCTAACATTCGTAAATATAAACACAATCGTAAAATTACGATTGTGCAATATCTTTCATATTCGGGTTAATATCGATCAAAAGATTTTCGTTAAACATGCCGCTCTTAATCATCTCGATTTCATGCTTATACGGCGCGCGTTTATCTTTTTTATCGACACCGACAAATGGTGTTTCTAAAATCTTCGGCACATTTTTGAATGTATCGTGGTGAATAATATAGTGTAAACGATCGAATCCAATGTGACCAAAACCGATGTTTTCGTGTCTATCTTTACGGGCACCCATCGGGTTTTTCGAATCATTCACATGTACGACTTTAATGCGGTCAACACCGACTGTCTTATCAAATTGTTCAAGTACACCATCGAAATCATTGACGAGGTCATAACCTGAGTCGTGCACGTGACATGTATCAAAGCATACACTTAAGCGTTCGTTATTTGTTACACCGTCAATTATGCGCGCGAGTTCTTCGAATGTATGACCCATCTCTGAACCCTTACCAGCCATCGTCTCGAGCGCAATCTGAACGTCATTATCATTTGATAATACTTCGTTCAAGCCTTCGATAATCTTAGCAATTCCAGCATCCACACCTGCACCGACATGTGCACCTGGATGGAGAACAATCTGTTTCGCGCCAAGCGCCTCTGTTCTGACGATTTCTTCCTGCAAGAATTCAACACCCAGATTAAATACGTTGGGTTTTGTCGTGTTACCGATGTTAATGATGTACGGGGCATGCACGACGATATTACCAATACCGTGTTCTGCCATATGCTGCTTACCCGCTTCAATATTTAAGTCTTCTATCTTTTTTCGTCTCGTATTTTGCGGTGCACCAGTATAAATCATAAATGTAGTCGCACCATAACTCGCTGCAATCTCACTCGATTCTTCCAACATTCTCTTACCACTCATAGAAACATGTGAACCTAATAACATATATATCCTACCTTTTCTTTGACTGTTTTGAATATTTCTTTCGTGCTTCCCGCTTTAACTGATTCAATTCTTCCTGGTACTTTTTCTTATAACCCGGCTTGACTTTTTTACTGCGCTTCACTTTATGTGCAAGCTGTCTTTCAAGCTCAGCTTCTTCTCTGACACGCTTCGTACGCTTCGTGCGTGACTTAATTGGCTTCAGTTCCCCACGGATGATATCTTCATGGTTAAACTGATATCCTTTTTTCTCGAGACGGTCAACAAGCTCAGTTTCTTTCGGTGTGTAGATTGTAATTGCGAAACCTTCATAGTTTCCACGACCGACGCGCCCGACTCTATGTGTAAAGTACTCTTCCTGCTTTGGAATATCATAGTTAATGACGTGTGATGCACCGTCTATATCAAGTCCGCGTGCTGCAAGATCACTCGCCACCACCCACGTGTAATTTAAATTACGAATGCGCTTAATCTCATTTTTACGCTCGCGCGGCTTTAACCCACCATGGAATAACCCAACGTCAATTCCTTCTGATAAAAGTACGCCGTATAATTCGTCTGCGCGCTCTTTAGAGTTTGCAAATATAAGTCCTAAATACGGTGTAATATGCTGAACGAGACTCAACACTTTTTGTTGTTTATCATCATTTTTAACCGGTATCAGGCTAAAGTGAATCGACGCTTTATTTTTCGGCGTATCAATGACAACTATCTCAACGTCACCAATATACTTTCTTAAAAAGATTCTCAGCTGCTGAGGAATCGTCGCAGAAAATACTAAAAATTGATTGTTCGCTTTAAAATACGATGCAATTTTATCGATTGGCTCTAAAAACCCGAGCTCAATCATAATATCTGCTTCATCAATAACGATTTGATCTGCCCGAGACACCTTTAGATCACCCGCTTCAATTAGGCTCAATATACGGGTTGGTGTACCGATAACGATATGCGGATTTAGTTTCGCGCGCTCTTTATCGCGCGTGATGTCTGCACCACCGATAAATAAATTTTGTTTCAGCTCTGGGAATGATTCGAGAATGGTTTCCGACATCCCAAAAAGCTGGCGTGCAAGTTCACGTGTCGGTGCCAATATAATTGCCTGCGTTTCATTTATTGATGGATCAATACCGTCAATGATTGGAATTAAAAAGGCATGGGATTTACCACTGCCTGTTTCAGATTGAACGATGACCTGTTCACGACGGCCAACTTTTGGAATAATGCGTTCCTGAACGAGTGTTGGATGTGTAAATCCTAACTGTTCAATTGCGCTTTTCATCTTATCTGAGATTTGAAATCTTTCGAATGCTTTCATATCTTCACCTACTTTTCTTTTAACAATTAATAATTATACCTTAAGTATTTGTCACATGCTATAAACTAAGGACTATAAGATTTTAAATTTGTGGTCATATCCGTTATAATCAAGTGGAAGGAGTGAATCGAATGGATATTATTAAAATAACACCACGAGGTTATTGTTATGGTGTTGTAGATGCAATGGTTATTGCACGTAACGCGTCACTTGATAAATCGCTACCTCGTCCAATATATATTTTAGGTATGATTGTACATAACAAGCACGTGACAGATGCATTTGAAGAAGAAGGCATCATCACGATCGATGGTCCAGATAGGCTCGAGTTACTTGAGACGATTGATAGTGGTACAGTCATTTTCACAGCGCATGGGGTGAGTCCACAAGTGAAGAAACGCGCAAAAGAAAAAGGCCTTGTTTGTATCGATGCGACATGTCCAGACGTTGAAGTCACACACGAGTTAATAAGAAATAAATCATCAAGAGGTTACAAGATTGTTTATATCGGTAAAAAGGGTCACCCTGAGCCAGAAGGCGCAGTTGGTGAAGCGCCGGATGATGTATTCCTTGTTGAGACACAAGAGGATGTTGAACAATTACCTGAACTACTCAATAATTATCCACTGCTTGTTACGAACCAAACGACAATGAGTCAGTGGGATGTCAGCCATATCATGGATGATCTTAAAGTGAAATTCCCACATATTGAAGTTCACAAAGAGATTTGTCTGGCTACACAAGTCCGTCAGGAAGCTGTTGCAGAACAAGCATCACAAGCAGAATTACTAATTGTGGTCGGAGATCCTAAGAGTAATAACTCAAACCGTTTAGCACAAGTATCTAAAGAGATTGCACATACAAATGCATATCGCATCAGTTCACTTTCAGAATTGAACACAGATTGGCTGGAAGGCATCGACTCAGTTGCAGTAACCGCCGGTGCCTCAACTCCAACACTACTTGTTAAAGAAGTTATGGATTACCTTAAAAATTATGATGAAGCGAACCGCGTTCATCCACAGTCAAACGTACCAAACAGTAAAATCTTACCAAAGATAAAAAATCCACAACCAGTTAAGATTATGGATTAATTTTATAATTTAGAATCCCGAGGGCGTGATATTAAAGTGCCTGCTCGGGATTTTTTGTGCAGATAATTTGATGCTCCCACTATTGGGTCACTGTCGTTTGACAGTGAATCAAACAACCCTCTGTTGGGTCACTGTCAATCCACAGTGAGACGAACAACCCTCGATTGGGTCACTGTCAATCCACAGTGAGTCAAACAACCCTACATTGGGTCACTGTCAATCCACAGTGAACCGAACTACCCTCTATTGGGTCACTGTCATTCCACAGTGAGTCAAACACCCCTCTGTTGGGTCACAAGAAAATTACACACGTTATCTACGCAAACGGATTCGTATTCACCTGACTCGCAACTATATTCATATCATCTATTTTAGATTTAAGTTGTTCAACAAGTCCTTCGATCATGACGACTTCTAAATAATGCCCTGCATCAATAATGTTTTGGCCATTTAATTTTGCATCATATGCTTCATGATACTTGAGGTCTCCTGTAATCAAGACATCAACACCTGACTTGAACGCATCATCAATATACGATGCGCCCGACCCACCAATTATGCCAATCGTACGTATTGGGTTGTCACTGCCGCGAACCACGTTCACAACGCCACTTGATACTTCATTAATTTTATTTACCAGCGCATCAAGTGTTGTATCTACTTCCACCTTCACACCGAGACCGACATCAATTTCATGCTCTAAAGTATAAATATCGTATGCCGGCTCTTCATAGGGGTGTACCTCATGAATCGTATCGATGACTCTCCGAGTAAGCTCATGCGGGAAAATGGCTTCGACAATGTACTCTTCAACAATCTCCAGCTCATTACTTGAACCTATATGCGGATCAGCTTCCTCATTTGGTCGGAACTGTCCCTGCACAGGGTATTCAAAAAAACATTCTGAATAATCTCCCTGCGTGCCCACGCCAGCTTTAGACAACGCTGATTTCACATGTTCGACATCTTCCTTGGGTACATTGATTCTCAGCTTCTTATACTGTTCACTCTGCTTAAGCATCACACTTGTATCTGTATATCCTAAATGTTCAGCAATCATATGACTCACACCTGATGCTTGATGATCTAGCGGTGTATGGAGTGCAATCAGATTAATATCATGCTTAATTAACGCACGAACAATTTTACCCACACCCGCTTCAGTTACAGCACTGAGTTTAGAAAATATTAATGGGTGATGTGCAATAATCACGTTGCACTTATTTTCAATAGCTTCTTCCACTACGTCAGGATGACAATCAAGTGCTGTTATAATTCCCGTCACCGTACTCGATGCATCTCCGACAAGTAAACCATTATTATCCCACGGCTCCTCATATCTGAACGGTGCAATTTCATTGATAACGTCTAATAATTCACTGACCTTCATATTCAATAACACCTTTCAATTCATGTATTTGCGCTTCTATTTCTTGTGCTTTTTGAGCTTGCGATGGATTATCTTTAATTCCATCCAGTATGCGCGTTTGGTGTTCTAATTCCCGCGTTAACTTTTCGATAAACACCGTGTCACGTCTATCTAATAAAAATGGCCCATATATTAATTCCTTTTGAGAATAATTAACACGCATATCTTCATCATAGTCAGCAACAATAACTTCATAAAAGTGGTGTTTATCCTTGATGATTTTCTCATCTATTATTTTATAACCATAGCTTTCTAATACTTTACGCACGGGATACGTGTAAGTGTTCGCTTGCAGAACAAGTCTCGGGCGAATCCTCATCTCTCTAAGACCTGCATCAAGAATGGATGCGATTAAGGGACCGCCCATGCCACATATTGTCACAGTATCTATTTCATCATTACTGTATACAACGGACAAACCATCACCAAGTCTCACATCTATTACTTCTGCGTAACCGTACGCTGCAACATTTTTCTTTGATGCCCGGTATGGACCTTCAACAACCTCACCACATATCGCAGAATCTATAATACCTTCTTTCAAAGCTGTAATTGGCAGATATGCATGGTCTGATCCTATATCCATCAATACTGGTCCTTTAATGTACTTTAGAACGGAACTTAGTCTTTCATCTAGCATAAAATCCTCCATAAAAAAACTTCTACATATAATATGCAGAAGTTTTAGTCTTATTATTCAAAATGTGCAGCAAGTACTTCTAACTCTTCATCACTGATTTGGTCTGAAGGGAATGCCGGCATACTACCTGGACCTTCTCTTACAGCTGACATGAAGTCATCTGCGCCAATACCGTGTAAATCTGGTCCCATACCACCTGTGAAGTCTTGTCCGTGACAAGCAGCACAGTTATCACGTGCGAAAGATTCAGGATCGAAATCTCCAGCTGATGCTGTATCGTCGCCCGCTCCGTCTTCGCCGCCGTTTCCAACTTCCTCTGTATCATCTGTACCTTCAGCTTGACCCGTTGTGTCGTTATTCATCTGATCAGCACCGTATGAAGCTAATAGGAAAACCAAACCAATTCCTAAAAGAATGATTAATAAAAATGGAATCGCAGGATTATTATTCATCAAAGTTCCTCCTATGTTTTTCAGTTATTCTTATATACATTGTATATTAAACAATTGGAAAATCAAATAGATTTTAAAAATTTTATGTTTTCTTAATTAATCCATAAAATCTTTTAATCGCTTACTGCGACTTGGATGGCGTAATTTTCTTAAAGCTTTCGCTTCAATTTGACGAATTCGTTCGCGTGTGACACCGAATACTTTACCAACTTCTTCAAGTGTGCGCGTGTTGCCATCATCTAATCCAAAACGAAGTCTCAACACATTTTCTTCTCTATCTGTGAGTGTGTCTAATACATCTTCCAGCTGTTCTTTTAATAGTTCATATGCAGCGTAATCTGCCGGACTCTGTGCTTCCTGGTCTTCAATAAAGTCTCCAAGATGCGAGTCGTCTTCCTCACCAATCGGTGTTTCAAGTGAAACCGGTTCCTGCGCAATCTTTAAGATTTCTCTTACTTTATCTGCAGGAATATCCATCTCTTCCCCAATTTCTTCAGGTAATGGTTCGCGACCTAAATCTTGAAGTAATTGACGTTGAACACGAATCAACTTGTTGATTGTTTCAACCATGTGAACAGGAATACGAATTGTACGCGCCTGGTCTGCAATTGCACGTGTGATTGCTTGACGAATCCACCATGTCGCATAAGTTGAGAACTTAAATCCTTTTGTAAAATCGAATTTCTCTACAGCCTTAATTAAGCCCATGTTTCCTTCTTGAATTAAATCAAGGAACAACATGCCACGACCTACATAGCGTTTCGCAATACTTACAACTAAGCGCAGGTTTGCTTCAGCTAATCTACTTCTCGCTTCGTCGTCACCTTGCTCAATACGCTTAGCAAGCTCAACTTCTTCTTGTGCATTTAATAGATCTACACGTCCAATTTCTTTTAAGTACATACGCACTGGGTCGTTAATCTTAACACCCGGTGGTGCACTCATGTCATGTAAGTTTAATTTTTCATCTTTGTCTGATGCGTCTTTTTCATTAATGAGTTCAATATCATTCTCATTAATTTCTTCAAAAAATTCATCCATAGCATCTGAATCTAGTTCAAAATTTGATAATTTGTCTGCAATTTCTTCGTGAGACAAGCTACCTTCTTTTTTACCTTTTTCCAGTAAAAAGCTCTTTGCCTGATCAACAGATTCAAATATTTCTAATTCTTGAGATTTAGAAGTATCAATTTCAATTTTTTTTGACATAAATTATGCCTCCTAAAGAACATAACATCAATTAATTTTTGTGACGCGCGCTGATTGCCCGGTACTGTTCTGTCAATCGCTTAATTTCATCTATATCAGCGGATTTATATGCTGCTTCGAGCTGCGTGCTGATAAGTGATTTTTCTTTCTTACTATTACGAATACCACTTAAATCATGAATGTAATCATCGACAATGGATTGATTGAATGAAACATTGGATTTTAGTTGATTTATTTTTAAAATTATTTCTTGTTCATGTGTTTCCAAGGTCGATAAAAGGGATGTGAAGTCCAGTGATTTGTGGGTATCGTGGTAAGAGACTAACTTTCTAAATATACCATATAGGGCTTCAATAGTAAAGATTTCTGACGTGACTTCATCCTTACTGCTGTCGAGTAAATCAGGGTTCATCAAAAATATTTTTAACAACTGTTCTTCTTTGTGTTGCCGCGAAAATAATTGTGTATTATTTTGCGCTTGTTGCTGTTTTGGTTTTGGTTGCTTATACACTTCAGTAATTAACAAATTCGAATTTATCTTATACAGCTCACTAATATCTTCAACAAGTCTGTGATGTGTAATTTCATCTTTGACATAAGTTAATAATTGCTTGAGCCGCTTGATATTCTCATTGAAACGAATATCATTAGACAAACTATCATCGAGCAGCACATCAGCTAAATACTTTAAGTAATGCATCTTTCCGTTACGTACAAAATATTGAAACTTCTCGATGCCATGCGTTTCGATGTAATCATCAGGATCAAGGCCAGCAGGCAGCGGTAATATATACGCATTGAGATTACTCTTTAATAATCGTTCACCGTATTTTATCTGTGCGTTCCTACCTGCATCATCACCGTCAAACATTAATGTCACATTATCTGTTAACCCACGCATCGTATCGACCTGCGCGTCAGATAATGCCGTGCCCATTAAACCCACGACATGAAATACACCTGCGCGTTTTACTTTTACAACATCCAGGTGCCCTTCCATAATAATGAGTTCCCTAACTTCAGAAATTGCTTTTCTTGCATCTGATAGGTTAAATAATATTTGCTGCTTTTTAAATATAGGTGTTTCACTTGTATTCACATATTTCGGATGACTGCCGTCTAGACTGCGCGCTGTAAACCCAATGAATTCGCCCTGGTGATTCTTTATAGGAATCATAATGCGTGCACGGAACTTATCGAAATATTGTCCGGTATCTTCGTTCCTGCCAACCATTCCGGCCCGGAATGCGAGTTCTAAATTCATATTCCGCTTCTCGATCAGTTCCACCGTAAACTGTGGTTTACTCGGCGCCAGTCCGATGTAATGTGTCTTGATAATATCAAGAGTAAACCCGCGTTCCAGTAAGTACTCGAGTGCCGGTTCACCCTCTTTGGTATCGACAAGCACGTAATGATACATCTTCGTGATAAAATCATGCATCTCCGTCATTTTGTGCTCCGGCGTTGATACATCTTCCTGCGGTGTCGTCTTAATACCCAGATGTTTAGCAAGCGTTTCAGTCGCCTGACGTAGTGTTTGATGTTCATGTTCCATCACAAAATCAATAACACTGCCACTCTTATTGCAACCAAAGCAGTTAAATACTTTATATTCCGAATTAACATGGAAAGATGGTGTTTTCTCATTGTGAAATGGACAAAGACCCAGGTAGCTTTTACCTTTTTTCTCTAAGGATACATATTGTCCAATGTATTCAACGATATCCACACTTTCTTTTATTGTAGCTATTAAACTGTTCGAATTATTGACCAATGGCCTCATCCTTTAATATCGCGTTGGTTATCAATATACTTAATAATTTCATTTGCTGTCTCTTCAATTGCTTTGTTCGATACATCAATCACGGGACAGCCAATTTTATTTATAATCGTATTAAAATGTTTTATTTCTTCTTGTATACGCTCATTTTTTGCATACTGCGCCGTGTCATTTAATCCTAGTTGCTGCAAACGTTCTTTACGTATTTTGTTCAGTTTGTCTTCATCTA
This sequence comes from Aliicoccus sp., assembly GCA_041838435.1. Taxonomy (GTDB): domain Bacteria; phylum Bacillota; class Bacilli; order Staphylococcales; family Salinicoccaceae; genus Aliicoccus. Next base: position 11,596 of record JBGYPO010000060.1, read on the forward strand.
TAACAAGACCGATACATTTGTGCGGATCCACACGCATCAGTTCTTTAGGGGGCGTCACTTCCGGCAATACAGGCACGTTCATCACTTTATATTTCTTGTGCGCTAAAAACTGGCTGAGCGGCGTTTTTGATGTACGGGACACACCGATTAGAATGATGTCGGCTTTATCAAAACCTGTTACATCTTTACCGTCATCGTATTTCACTGCAAATTCAATTGCTTCAATCTTCTTGAAGTAGTTCTCATCTAACTGATGCACTAAACCTGGTTCATAAAAAGGATCTGCTTCTAAATTTTCGCTTAACATATTAAGGAGTGGTCCCATAACATCGATATGAGGAATACCAAGCGTGCCCATACGCTCTTCCATATATTCTTTCATGTCGGGTTTAACCATCGTATATACAACAATTGCGTCATTTTCCTGAGCGACTGTAATCATGTCATCAATCGTTTCCACAGAATCTATATAAGGATATCTGATCATGACCTCTTTAATATCAGGTATGTTAAATTGTGCAAGACATGCGCGTGCAACGTTTTCCCCTGTCTCAC
>JBGYPO010000061.1:0-4297 GCA_041838435.1 Aliicoccus sp.
ACTTCGTTAAGGAAAACTCTGAAGACGATATGGCTAAGGCAGCACTACATGACTTACGTCAGATTATGACAATCAAAAAAGAACCAGAATTTACGATTGTGACACCAATGGTGGACGCGATGCCGAACTATCATTTCGAACATAAATTCGAAGTAGAGAAAATCGAGCAATATATGGCTGAGCAATATCCAGGACTATATTTAATTGGTGCTTCACACTATGCAGTTGGATTACCAGACTGTGTGAAATATGCAAAAGAAACAGCAGAAAAAATAATGAATTAGTAGAAGACCGGCACAGAGTCATGTGCTGGCTTTTTTTATCATCCTTAAGCATCTTTAAAAGTTTAGTAAGATGGATTAGAAGGTAAGATAAATGATACACTTTATATAAATCACTATTCATTATAAGGAGAAGATTATGAAGTTTATATCGAACAACAACATTAATGATCCAATGATAAATCTTGCAATGGAAGAGTACGTACTGCGTGAGATTCCAACAGATGATTCGTATTTTCTGTTTTATGTGAATGCACCATCAATCATCATCGGTAAGAACCAAAATACGATTGAAGAAGTTAACCAAGAGTATGTAGAAGCGAACAATATTAAAGTTGTGCGCCGTGTATCAGGTGGTGGGGCAGTTTATCATGATGAAGGTAATTTAAACTTCTCATTCATTACAGAAGATGATGGTGAGAGTTTCCATAACTTCAAGCGCTTCACACAACCGATAGTTGAAGTGATGCAGGATATGGGATTAAATGCAGCGCTCTCTGGTAGAAATGATTTAGAAATTGATGGCAAGAAAGTATCGGGTAACGCAATGTTCACACAAAAAGGACGCATGTTCTCACACGGTACATTGATGCTCGACAGTGATATTTCAGAAGTACAGAACGCTCTTAAAGTGAATCCGAAGAAAATCGAGTCAAAAGGTGTTAAGTCAGTCAGAGGTCGTGTAGGTAACATCAATGATTTTCTTGATGAACCAATCGATATAGACACGTTTAAACAGAGGATACTTGAGTATATTTTTGGTGGTAAAGAAAAGATAGAAGAGTATGTGCTGACAGATGAAGACTGGGAAAAGATTCATAAGTTGTCTAAAGAAAAGTATCAAACATGGGATTGGAACTATGGTAAGAACCCTAAATATAACGTCGAAGCGTCTGAGAAGTTTCCAGCAGGTCTTGTCGACTTACGTTTGGAAGTTAAGAAAGGCAAGATTGAGAAAGCAAAGATCTTCGGCGACTTCTTTGGTGTTGGTGAAATAGAAGATGTAGAAGCGGTGTTAATTGGTCTAGAGCATAATCGGAATGCAGTATCAGATGCGCTGGACACGCTCGATATCCCGCATTATCTTGGACGCGTAACAAAAGAAGAGTTTTTAAGTTTAATTTAACGACAAGTACAGGCTGACAATTATGTAGAATGATTGTCAGTTTTTTTATAATCACGAATTAAAAAATCAGAATATTAAATCTATTAAGGGGGGATTGTATGGAAATTCTAGAATTCTCTGAGGATACAATCACTGTGTATGTAAATGAAGCGTCTCTTGAAAAAAACAATAGAAAACTCGTCTATATTTTATACAAAATGAAATCTATAAATTTACATGGGATTATCGACTCTGCCATATCCTATAATTCACTTGTGATACATTACACACCTCGTTTAATTGATTCAATACATATAAGAAAGGTTCTTAGTAATGCAGAAAAATCATACTCGCTAAACACCTCTAATACAAAAAGAATCGTCGAGATTCCTGTATGTTACGATGCTCACTTTGGTCTAGATCACGATAAGTTTTACGACAGAGGATTGAGTAAAGAAGACATTATTTCAATGCATACAGAGAAGGAATATTTGATATATATGATTGGGTTTCTACCGGGTTTTCCATTTTTAAATGGAGTTCATGAAAAACTCAGGATAGAACGACTTGCTTCGCCTCGGGTAGCTATACCTAAAGGATCGGTAGGTATTGCAGGCGAACAGACTGGTATCTATCCATCGGCTTCTCCAGGTGGCTGGAATATTATAGGTAGAACACCGGTGGAACTCGCCTCCTCGAAGAATGATTTCGTCACACCATTTAAAGCAGGAGACTACATAAAGTTTGTCGCTATTAACCGACAGGAATTTGATGAAATGCAATCGTTAGTTAAAGCAAATAAGTTTAATTTTGTTGTTACCGAGAGGAGATCCTAAATGACTTTGTATGTTCAAAAAACTGGACTCTATACGACAGTGCAAGATCCTGGTAGGTATGGTCATTTGCAACAAGGAATACCATCCTCAGGCGCTCTAGACCTTAGAAGTCATATTCTAGCAAACAGATTACTCAACAATGATGACAATGCTGCGACTTTAGAGATGACGTATATAGGCGGACATTTTAAGGTTGAACAAGATACTTATATTGCAGTGGTCGGAGCAGATATGCAATTTAAACTAAACGATAAAACCATGCCCCTAGGCGAAGTTATCGGGGTAAAATGTGGCGATGAACTAAACTTCGGAAAAGCAACACAGGGGATGAGAGCATACTTAGGCATTACGGGTGGATTTTTAACTGAGACATTTCTAGGTAGTCGTGCCACACATGAGAAATTAGAGGTTGGTGGTATTTCAGGTAGACGATTGCAAGAGGGCGACGTTCTTAAAAGTATCTCAACTCACACGCCAATGCCGCATGTAAAACTTAAAACTGTTAAAGCTGAAAAAGAAATTCGTGTGATACGAGGGCAACAATTTAATTACTTCAGTGATTCTGAGATTGCTAAGTTCTTAAATAATGAATATAAAATAAGTACTAAATCCGACCGTATGGGCTTTAGGTTAGATGGCGAACCATTACATTCTATAAAAGGTTACGATATTTTAAGTGAGCCGACACTTCTTGGAAGTATACAGATACCAGCAAATGGACAACCGATAGTATTATTAAATGAAAGACAAACAATTGGGGGTTACCCTAAAGTTGCGACAATTATTAAAGCTGATATTCCAATAATTACTCAACTGCAACCAGGAGAAACATTCTCGTTTAAGTTAATTGACCTTGCGGAAGCAAAACAACTTTATAGAGAGTTGATGAACAATCTTGAAAACGATCATTACTTAAAAGCACACAGTCAAACGAGAAGTATTACGTCTCGTCGCATTTCAAGCTTATTAGGCGGGGTTTAATTATGAAAAAAGTCTTAGTCGCAAATAGAGGCGAAATAGCGGTACGAATTATAAGAACATTAAAAGAAATGAATATACAGACGGTGGCAATATACTCAACAGCTGATGCGTCTGATTTGCATGTGGCATTGGCAGATGAAAGCTATTGTATTGGGCCGCCAGAAGCGAAGGCGAGTTATTTAAATATAGCTGCAATAATTAAGGTTGCTAAGGCAACGGGCGCTGATGCAATTCATCCTGGCTATGGGTTTTTATCGGAAAACAGTGCGTTTGCACGTCAGTGTGAACTGAACAAAATTACATTCATCGGACCGAGCTCTGAGATAATATCGTTTATGAGAGATAAAGTAAGCGCGCGAGAAATTATGAAAGAAATCGGGTTGCCAGTCATCCCTGACAGTGGCGCTGTCATAGAAGATAGAGAGAGTTTAATTAAAGTCACAGAAGAAATCGGATTCCCAATTATTATTAAAGCAACATCAGGCCGTGGTGGAAAAGGCATACGCATTGTTCATGATGAAAAAAATCTTATTGAATCCTTTGACGCATGTGTACAAGAAGCGGATGCGTTATTTGGAGATTCTAGGATGTATATAGAGAAATTTATATCGGGAGCTAGACATATAGAAGTTCAAATCATTGGGGACGGTGAAGGCAAGGTTGTTCATCTGTTTGAGCGCGATTGTTCTATACAAAGAAATTATCAGAAACTAATTGAAGAAGCACCTGCCACAGCATTAACGGAGAAACAGCGAGATGAAATATGTCTATTAGCTTGTGAAGTATTTTCAAAGTTAAAGTATGAAGGTGCAGGTACGGTTGAATTTTTATATGTAGAAAAAAGCAATCAATTTTACTTTATGGAGATGACTCCAGGACTTCAAGCAGGACATACGATTACAGAAGAGATTACTGGTATAGATATAGTAAAGACACAAATAGAAGTTGCAAGCGGAAAAGGACTTCTGGTGAATCAAGAAGATATTAGACGCAGAGGTTTCGCTTTGCAGGCACGCATTAATGCAGAAGACGCTGGAAAAAACTTAACACCAGGCACGGGCGCTATCAGGAGACTTCATTTTGGTTTAGGCCGA
>JBGYPO010000062.1:0-24610 GCA_041838435.1 Aliicoccus sp.
AAAACACAATGGATGTTGTTAATGTTGCTGCTATAACAGCTGATGTAATTTCTTTTGTTTCTTCACGTGCTGCCTGCATACGGGATTTACCCATCGCCATGTGCCTGTAGATGTTCTCGATAACGATAATGGAGTTATCAATTAACATACCGATACCGAGTGCTAGACCACCAAGTGTCATCAAGTTTATAGAAATATCAACAAAGAAGAACAAGGCAAACGTCGTTAATATAGAAAACGGGATTGCAAATCCTATTATAAGTGGTGCACGTACGTTTCTTAAGAACAAGAAAAGCACGAGCATAGCAAGTCCGGCACCGGTGATTAACGCGACATAGACACTGTCAATTGAGTCATTGATGTATTCACCTTCGTCATAAAGAACCGCATAGTCAAAATAGTCATATGCTTCTGTGTCGAGTAATTCATCAAGTTCGCTGCGGAATTCTCCAGTCACAGTTGCAGCGTTTGCACCGTCTTCAATCATCATATCAAGTTGAAGCGCGTCCACTTGGTTTAAGCGGGTGATGATATCGTCTGACTCAATGTTCATGTTGATATCAGCAACATCATCAAGCGTTACCGTTGTAACGTCGCCCTCTTCATCAGGTATTTCAAGTAGTACGATGTCACGGAGTTCTTCAATCGAGTCAATACTGGATGTTGTCCGTGTCGTAATTGAGTATCCTGCTTCTTCATCAACGATCGTTCCAGCAGGTACAGACAAGTTTTTCGACTCTATGATCCCTGCAATATCGGACTGAGATAACCCGTAGTTTTGCAGTTCATCTGTATCAATCTGTACGAGTATTTCACGTGTATCAAGACCTGTGACTGTAATTGAAGCAACACCTTCAATTCGTTCCAGCTGTCGTGCGATATCAGTTAAATCATTTTCGATTTGCATGGAATCATCAATTTCAGCATTCATTGCCATCTGAAGTGAAGGGAACATCGTGATATCAAACTCGATAAATGCAGGGCTGTTTGCGCCTTCTGGTAATTCTGCATTATCTAATGTATCCCGAACTTCAAGTTCGATATCTTCAATCGTAGTACTGAAGTTGAACTCCATTACAATTAAAGAGTTCCCTTCCTGAGATTGAGACTGTAAATTATTGAGTCCTGTGACTGAACTTAAATCTTCTTCCAGCGGTTCAGTGACAGTCTGCACAATTTCATCCGGTGAAGCACCAGGGTAACTTGTTGCAACAACTGCAATTGGTGGATCAATATCCGGCATTAATTGAATTGGGATACGCGTCAGCGACACTGCACTTAAAATAATGAGCAGGGTCATGACGACGATGGTAAATTTTGGGCGTTTAATGGAAAACTGAGTAATATTCAAATGAACTTCTCCTTAATATGTTTATGAATTAAAAATACCTTTAACGTAGTAGTGCATAAGCGTGCGGTAACTATGTAAATATTCTACATTGTCTGCCTGAATAATTTGACCTTCAAAGAAGCTGAGCAAGTCTGCAACTTTAAATAATTTTTTCATTTCTGCTTCATTATATCCGGTTTCTTTAAGTTTCTGTTTTGTAAAGTCCCGGATAAAATCATGGAAAATTTTTTCAGAACCACAAGCCTGCATCGCCGGTTTTAAGAATATGTTAACTTCCGGATTAAAGTATTCTGCGAGTATTTTGTTCTCGGAGAAAACCTGATACATAATTTCAATCGCCTGATCGAAAAGCAGCAGCACGTCGTTACTGAAGTCAAGTTTGGACATCATCTGTTCATGCATCCTGCGATTCTCACTTATAAAGATTTTTGAGAAAATTTCTTCTTTGGACTGATAGTAATTGTAGAAACTACCTGTGGATATATGTGCTTTCTGCGTGATTTTTGAAATATTTGCTGCTTTAAAACCAAGTTCAGCAAAGACTTTGTAAGCAGCATCATCCAGCGTCAAACGTTTGTCATTTATCTCTGTCATTTCAACCTCCTGAATGAACCGCAAAAATATTCATTCATAATCCTAACACATGTGAATATCTCGTTCAATTGAAACACATATAATTTCGAAGATTAAGTTATAATAGGTAAAGAATTCAAAATCAAGGAGCTTTTCGATGCATAATATTGTCATTGATAATTTAAGTTATACAGAAAATAATAAAACACAATTAATAGATATTAATATCACAATGGAGAGTGGACGGATATACGGATTGCTGGGACATCCGGAGTCTGGTAAATCAACATTGTTATCAATTATAGATGGGTATACATTACCGAGCAGCGGTTCAGTTATGGTGAATGGTGAAGCGCCTTATGAAAATCGTAATATACTTGAACAAATTGAGTACCAATTTCCTAAAGGGTATGTATTTGAAGCAAGGCAGGCGATTCATCATTTTGAACTATTGAAGTCTTATAATGGTGCATTCGATGTCGAATATGCACTAAGCTTGCTGCATGAATACGGCATTAAAGAAACACAGATGATCAGTGCGCTCAATCGTAATTTATCAGCTGCAATCGATGCGATTACCGCACTTGCTTCGATGAAACCGATTGTGTTCTTAGATGGAATTCATCATCACATGACAATCAGAACGCGTGAGATTTTTTATCGGCATATAAATGAAGCGAAGGCAGCAGAGAGATTAATTGTGATTGCCTCAGAAGAAGTAAGTGAGATTGAGCATTTAATCGATGACGTGTCGATATTCCATGAAGGTGCGCTTATCATTCATGAAGATGTAGAGAAAATTCTTAAGCGCGGTTTTAGAGTGACGGGCACATTAAATAATGTTTTGCAGATTGCGAGAGGCAAAACAGTTGTACATGAGGAGCAGCATGGTGAAATAAAGTCTGTCATTATGCTCGGTGCATTAACAGAGGCAGATGATGATTACATCGCGAGGCATCAAGTGTACTTCGTACCGATACGTGTACAAGAGTTATTTGAACATATGACAGGAGGTAGTGTACGCAGTGGAGATTAAACGTGTGAAACAAGCAAGTACTGAGTTAATGCAAAACCAGATTATACTTATGTTGATTTGTGTTGGTCTTATCTCGTTGTTGTTCTTAATATACGGCATATTTTCTGATGCTGAAAGCACACCTTTTGTAGAGTCTGCCCTCGGATTCAATGCATTGCTCGCATTCCTGCTCGGTTATTTCCTGCCGCAAAAAATTGGTGGAGTGAACCGTTTATATCGCCTTGGTTTACTGCGTCGGGATATTTTTAATACATATATAGGAGTTGCCGGGTATTATACATTAAATACCATCACTCTCATTTTATTTATTGGTGTGTTTGTTAATCTATTACCCTGGCTGAATAGCTTAAATTCTATTTTAGAAGTAGAAACACTTTATATTATCATCTCAGCAATACTATACACATTTGGTTTATATGTTCTGGGTGTCGCAATACGCATCGCAATACAGACACAGCGCTTATATGCATTGCTCGGCATTATTGTATTACTCATCATGATCCAGCCATTACTTAGTGGTGCATCAAGTATAATTGGAATTATTACACCAATCTTACTTATTGCGATTGCACTCGCCTTACTATACGTGCTACTTCGTGCAATCAAGATTGAGAGACAGTTATAATATGTTAATATAACAGTGAGTGGGAGGCGTCTAAATGACTGCATATAAAGACAAACAGCTGATTGAGGAAAAAGTATTTAAAGATCCGGTTCATCGATATATTCATGTGCGCGATCAAGTAATCTGGGACCTTATCAAAACATGCGAGTTCCAACGTTTGAGACGTATTAAACAATTAGGTACGCTCTATTTAGCGTTTCACTCAGCAGAACACTCACGCTTCAATCATTCGCTCGGTGTGTATGAAATTGTGCGCCGTATGATTGAAAACTTTAGAGAGTATAAAGAATGGGACGATAAAAACCGTTTGCTTGCGATGTCAGCAGCCTTGCTCCATGACTTAGGTCACGGGCCTTTTTCTCATAGTTTTGAGAAAATTTTCGATGTGAACCATGAAGATTTTACACGTAAAATTATACTTGGTCAGACGGAAGTTAACCGTGTATTAAAGCGTGTGGACCCAAACTTTCCAATAGAAGTCGCTAAAGTCATAAATAAAACGCACCCAAACAAACTCATTATCAGTATGATTTCATCACAAATCGATGCGGATCGCATGGACTATTTGCAAAGAGATTCGTATTACACAGGTGTCAGTTACGGAAAGTTCGATATGGAACGGATACTGCGTGTGATGCGTCCGAGTAAAGACGAGGTCATCATAAAAGAGAGCGGTATGCATGCGGTAGAAGACTACTTAATGAGTCGTTATCAGATGTATTGGCAAGTGTACTTTCATCCCGTGTCACGTGGTGGTGAAGTTGTTTTAAATCTCGCTTTAAAACGAGCAAAAGTACTCCACGATTCCGGGTATCAATTTAAACAGGCACCTAAATATTTGATTCCGTTCTTTGATGGTCAAATTGAAGTGAGCGACTACATACGTCTCGATGAGACGGTGATAAATTTTTATCTGCAGGAGTGGATTCATGAAGCGGATGAGATTTTAAGTGACTTGTCACATCGGTTTGTGAATCGGGACTTGTTTAAGCATATACCGTTTGATGGCTCGCGGTTAACGCTTGGAGAGCTGAGAGAGTTGTTTATAGCAGGTGGTATAGATGCGGATTATTATTTATTTAGTGATTCGTACAGCGATATGCCATATGACTACGACCGTCCTGAAGCACGTAATAAGAGGCGTCCAATTCACTTGCTCCGCGCCAATGGTGACATCAGGGAAATCAGTTCACAGTCAACGATTATTCATAGTATCACAGGGTTGCATCGCAACGACTCTAAATTATATTATCCAAAGGATAAAGTCGCAGCGATAGAAGATCTGGACGTCAAAGGTGATATCATAAATTTATTAAATGAATTGGGGTGACGAAAAATGGTTAAATTCAACATTATTAAAAACGATCCGCTCGATGGTCATAAAGGTGTGAATGCAGGTTCAATCAGCCTAGAAAATGTCGCACCTTTATATATAGACATCAACACGGGTGAGACATTTATAGATCTTGGCGGCTTGCATGCACGTGCAGATGTAGAGACGCGTGTGAAGTGGGTGACGGATAAAAGCATTCCTAAGGGCGAGGGTGCACGCGAATTCTTTCTTGTGTGGGTAACTGTAGAGCGCACACAAATCGGTCCTGTGTATCAGGGTGTTACAGCGTGTTACCAGATGATCAACAAAGAAAAGAAACGCGGATACAAACTGATGCATGAGCACGTGAATGCGCTCGATAAGTCTATGAAAGGCATCGTAGACTTAGAGGGAATGGACCCGAAATCTAAAGGTTATTTACGAGACTTTTTAAAGAATCATAACGCTGAGATGTGGGAGAATTCCAAAGCACTGCAGGAAGCGCTTAAAGACATAGAGTAATGCATAAAAGACGGCTAAGCACCGTCTTTTTTTGTGTTATAATTTATGTATTATTTTTTATGGTGGTGTGTACTATGTCCTTGCAGTATCATCTGTCTCAAACCGTAACGGGACAAGGGGAAAAGAAAATATTCAAAAGTGATATCAATGTTGAAATTATAGACAAAAAAGATACATATTTAAAATATCAAGAAACACTTGATGCACATACACTTGATGTGGTGATGAGAATTGGTACACATGAAATCCGCTTGTCACGCCGCGGCATTATTCAAATGAATTTTCATTTTGTGCCACATGTGTTTACAGATACATTTTATGAATCACCTGCAGGCAGACATCATTTTAGATTGTATACGCATAAAGTGTCACATGATATATCTCGTATTGAAATCATATATGACTTATATGAAGGCGATACATGCATTGGCAACTATCAATATATATTAGAGAGTAGTGGGAAAAATGGATCTTAAAGAACAGTTAAAAGCAGTGATTAAACAGGCAATTATCGATGCAGAACTAACAAATGAAGTGCCGGATATTAAAATAGAAATACCAAAAGATACAAAAAACGGAGACTTCTCGACAAACATCGCGATGGTGCTGACAAAAATAGCAAAGCGTAATCCGCGTGAGATTGCAGAATTAATAACAACACATTTAGATAAGGCACGTGGTGAAATTGAAGCGGTGGATATTGCCGGACCGGGGTTTATTAATTTCAAAATGAAGTCGAGTTCTCTCGTCTCGATTATTGATGACGTGCTCAACAAACAACAGGATTATGGATGTGCAGACCACACACATCCACAAAAGATTTTACTTGAATTTGTCAGTGCGAACCCGACAGGTGACTTAACGATGGCACATGGACGACATGCAAGTTTTGGTGATGCGCTTGCAAATGTACTTGCAGCAGCCGGTCACGATGTCACGCGTGAATATTATGTCAATGATGCCGGTAAGCAAATTGAAAATCTCGCACTTTCAATTGAGGCGCGTTTTTATCAGGCGCTCGGTGAAGATAAAGCCATTCCAGAAGATGGTTATCACGGGAAAGATGTGATTGCTCTCGGAGAGAAGCTCGCGAAAGAACAGATAGAATTGCGCGACTTATCAAGTGAGGCACGTATAGAGACGCTCCGTAAAATCGGTGTGGAATATGAAATGAGTAAATTAAAACGTGACCTGGAAGACTTCAATGTTCATTTTGATAACTGGACGCTTGAGACGAGTCTTTATGAACAAAATAAGGTTGAGGCGGCACTTTTACTCTTAAATGAGCGCGGATATACGTACGAGAGTGATGGTGCTTTATGGTTAAAAACAACAGAGTTTGGCGACGATAAGGACCGCGTGCTTAGAAAGAGTGATGGTTCCTACACTTACCTGATGCCTGATATTGCGTATCACTATGATAAGTTAAATCGTGGCTACGATCAGCTCATCAACTTGTTTGGTGCAGATCACCATGGTTATGTTAATCGATTAAAAGCATCTGTTGCGGCACTTGGGTTCAATCCAAGTATGCTTGAAATTCAAATCATGCAGATTGTACGTTTAATTAAAGACGGTGAAGAAGTACGCATGAGTAAGCGCTCAGGTAAGTCAGTGACAATGCGCGACTTAATGGATGAGGTCGGCGTTGATGCAAGTCGTTATTTCCTGGCGATGCGCAGCTCGGATACACATTTTGATTTTGATTTAACACTCGCACAATCAGAGACAAGTGATAATCCGGTGTACTATGCGCAGTATGCACATGCACGTATCTGTTCGATTTTAAGACGGGCAGATGATGAGGGAATTAAAACAGACGACACAGTTAATCTTGATGTCATTACTTCTGATGCAGCACTGAATTTATTAAAAACAGTTGCCGAGTTCCCGAATATTATTCAGTCGGCTGCACATAAACGTGCACCTCAGCGTATTACGAACTATACACAGGAACTCGCGAGTGCATTCCACAAGTTTTATAACGCAGAAAAAATTATGACTGATAATCTTGAGAATACGCGTGCGTACTTAAAATTAATTGCAGCAGTGCGTATCACGTTGGAAAATGCACTCAATTTAGTCGGTGTGAATGCACCAGAGAGAATGTAAATAATGAAACGTCTATTATTTGTGTTCATCTGCGGTATATTTCTGATGAATGCCGGCGTTGCAGCAGATGACGAGAAGCGCATCGTCTCACTTGTGCCATCCGGCACCGAGCTTGTTTACGAACTCGGACTGCTCGATGAATTGGTTGGCGTTACAACAGTTGATTCATATCCGGAGGATCTCGAAGAGATGGAGGTCGTGCGTTTTGACGCCATGATGCTTGATGTGGAAGCACTGCTTGAATTACAGCCGACCCATATCATTACACGTGAAATGAATGTCTCGATGACTGAAGATATTTTAAATCAGGTCGCTCTATCCACCGATGTAGAAATTCTTGTGATTGAAGATGAAAAATCACTTAAAGATATTGCGGTTACAATCGAAGCCGTCGGTGAATTTCTTGATGTTGAGGACGCGGCCGACACGCTTGTTGAAATATTTTTAGAAGATGTTGAAACGATAGCTGATGCCGATGAAGACGTGCATGAGGTCATTGTATTTGTGTCGTTAGACCCGGAAATCTATACAGTCGGCAGTGACACATTTATTGATTCAGCACTTGAGACGATGGGGTATTCAAATGTCTTTCATGATATTGAAGGATACAAATCAGTGAGTATCGAAGAGATACTAGTTAGAGATCCTGAATATGCAATTAATATTACGTCTATGGACGCGGCCACATTCAACGATGCACTGTCTTCAATGAATACATCACGCTTAGAAATTGCAAATGAAGATAACCAGTGTACACTTGATCCGGATTTACTGGCACGGCCGGGAATTCGAATAATTGAAGGGCTTGAGGCGATTGAAGCATGTATCAGCAACTAAACATATCGTATGGTTGTTAATCAGTATTGTCGCTGTTGGCGGCGCTGCTGTTTTTATCGGCAGTGCCAATGTATTTAATATAGATGCGGGATTAAGGCAGACCATTATCTTTGATGTGCGTCTGCCTCGTGTGTTAATGGCAGGCATCGTCGGTGTTGCACTGGTGATGAGTGGCTGGGTACTACAGGTTGTACTGAGAAATCCAATGGCTGACAGTTTCACACTCGGCATGGCAAATGCTGCGATTCTAGGCAGCGCTGTTTCAGTTGTTATCGGTGTGCCATTATTTGTGCAGCCGATTATCAGTGTTCTGTTTGGTATGATGAGCCTGCTCATCGTGCTGTCCCTTGCATATACAATGGATAAATCATTATCAAATGCCACGCTCATTATAAACGGTGTGTTGATGGGTGCGATGCTGAGCGGCATTCTCTATATAATTATTTTAATGTATCCAAACCGTACGGAGCAAATTGCACAGTACATGTTTGGATCGTTTGCGAGTGCAAATTATACACTCGTATTGATTTTGTTTATTTTAACAGTGTGTGCCTGGCTTTATGTTGCGCGTCAGCATAAAGCGATTGATTATTTTAATTTGGGTGACGTACGTGCGTTTAGTTTAGGCGTCAATACCAATCGTTTAAGACCGCTGCTCATCATCATTGCGAGCATTCCACCACTCGTTGCGATCAGCTACACCGGCATGATTGCTATTGTCGGTATCATCATTCCACAGCTCATCCTAATGATAAAACCCATGCGCTTTCTGCCTGTCTTAATCTTTGCATCTTTATACGGGGCGCTGTTTATGATTATCATTGACACTATCGGACGCACGGTTATTGCACCGATACAAATCCCTGCCGGCATTATGGTCATGCTTCTCAGTATACCTATTTTATTATTCTTGGTACGTAAACGATTATTTCGTATATACTAAATAATAATTGTGATAAAATATTCATAAATCATAAATAAAAGGAGCATACATATGTCGCTTATTACAATAGAAGATATTTTTCATATTAAATCGGTCTCCACACCGACCGTCGTACCAAACAGTAACAGTGTCGTTTACTATGTGACGAAGATTAGGGAGCAGGACAACGACTACGTCACGCACTTGTATCTAAATGACGGCCAGACGAATCATCAACTCACATACGGCAACGACCGAATATCATCTTTGAAAATCTCCCCCGATGGCAAGTACCTTTTCTTTTTATCCGCTGCTGATAAAAAACAACAACTGTTCCGCATGCGTCTCGATGGTGGTGAACGCGAACAAATCACCCATGAAAAAGAAGGCATTACAGGTTTTACAATCTCATCTGATTCTGCACGCATCTACTACAACGTATCGCTTGAAGTAAACAAAATTCATGCTGAACCAGATGATTCTTTAGATGAACAAAAACAAGATGTGGTGGATGAGAAAAAAGATGATAAATCAAACGGGAAAGGTAAGGACTTACCGGAACCCGTTGTAATAGACCGTATGAAATATAAGTTTGATGGTGCTGGAGTATTAAAAGAGAAGTACTCTGAAGTGAAAGTCATCGATTTAGCGACACTCGATATCGAGAGCTATATCTCACATGACCTGATTAACTACAACGCGAAAGCTGCGGGTTCAGATTACTTTGTCTATACGAGTGACGAAAGTGACAATCCTGACTTCAACTTCAGCGCATCACTTTTTATTGAGCAGGGCGGTAAAGTGAAAGAAATTCCGACGTCAGATGGTTATGTGGCGAGTGTGAATATTGCGCCTGATGGCAAACACATTGCCATTGTTGAAATGAGCCGTGATTTTGAAAATGCGACGCATCCAAAGGTGTATGTGTATAACGTGGATACTGAAGAAAAAGTTGCGGTTACTGATAACTTAGACCGTCCGGTCGGCGGCATGGTTGCAGCAGACGTACAGCAGTCAACAGAGATGGAGGGTGTCGTATGGGTAAATAATGATACATTCTTATTTACTGTTGCTGACTACGGAAACATTAACCTCTATCAGGGAACTGTACAAGGTGAGTGCATGCCAATACTTGAAGATAAGCATCATATCTATGGGTTATCTACAACGGAACACCATGCATATCTCGCGATTTCAACACCGACACATCCGGGTGAAATTTACCGCTTTGATCTTCAGGAAAAGAAACTTGAAAAAATCACAGAATTCAATACTGAATATGTAGACAATCGTACGATTGTTGAACCTGAAGAAATAACGTATGAAAGTAAAGACGGTACAAAAGTTCATGGCTGGATAATGAAGCCTGCCGACTTTGAAGCGGGTAAGAAGTATCCGATGATTACAAACATTCACGGTGGACCGCATGCGCTTTATGGCAATACATTCTTCCATGAGATGCAGGTGCTGGCTGCAAAAGGATTTGGTGTGCTCTATGTCAATCCAAGGGGTTCTCACAGTTACTCTCAGGCATTCGTTGATGCTGTACGTGGTGATTACGGTGGCGGTGACTATGAAGACATTATGGCCGGTGTCGATTATGCACTTGCAGCATATGACTGGATTGATGGAGAAAAGCTTGGTGTGACGGGTGGTTCGTACGGTGGGTTTATGACGAACTGGATTGTCGGACATACCGACCGCTTTAAGGCAGCAGTCACACAGCGCAGCATCAGTAACTGGACAAGCTTTAGAGGTGTGTCGGATATCGGTTATTACTTTACGGACTGGCAAATTAAAGCAGACTTCTTTGACATTGATAAAATGTGGCATCACTCACCGATTAAATACGTGAACAATATGAAGACACCACTGTTAATTCTGCACAGTGAACGCGACTTCAGATGTCCGATGGAACAGGCAGAGCAGCTGTTTATCGCGCTGAAATATCAAGGTGTAAAAACGCGTTTTGTCAGGTTCCCTGAAGCGGATCATAACTTATCCCGTACCGGGAAGCCTAACTTACGTATCAAACGTCTTGAGCATTTGAGCGAATGGTTTGAAAATATTTTGAAATAACGATTAGTTATATATTAAAAAACGCACTTTCTTTCCTGGGGCGTTCCGCGAGCCTGTAGTCTCGCTGGCACGCACTCCCCTAGGAGGCAAGTGCGTTTTTAATATCAAAGTCACTCAATGAATTATGTTATATTGTTTATAAGATCACTTATGAGAGGTAGTGTGGATTGATGTCAATGTTTGAAGAAAAGATTAAACGTTTAACTGAACAGGTAAATACGGATTTTGTCTTAATTACTGAGCCGATGAACGTGTTCTATTTTACAGGTGTAATGATTAGACCACATGAGCGCATGCTCGCTTTACTCATTAATGTAGACACCAAGGAGACTGGATTGGTTTATCCGGCACTTGATGAAGGTATGGTCACCGAAGCAACACAGCTCACTAAGAAGTTTCCGATTAGTGACGGAGAAGATCCGTTTCAGCCAATATTTGAATTTTGCAATGGTAAATCGATTGGTTTAGAGGGTGATGTCGTATCATTCAATCGTTATAAGCGACTGCGTGAGAAATTTGAAGATGCTGATATTCATCCGATCGATCATGCAATTGCAACACAGCGCGGTATTAAAACAGCTGATGAAAAACAATTGCTCCAGGAAGCGGTTGATATTACAGAGCGCGCACTTGATGATTTAAAATCTAGTACTGTCATCGGACAGACTGAAGCAGAAATCGCATCATTTTTAGTTGAGCGCATGAAAGCATACGGCGGTGTCGGTCCTTCATTTGGTCCAATCGTTCTGACGGGTGCAAATTCTGCATTGCCTCACGGCGTTCCGGGGGATACGAAAGTTCAGGCAGGTGACTTCTTACTGATTGATTTCGGTGTCGTGACAAAAGAAAACTACGTATCAGATATTACGCGCACGTTTGTTGTGGGCACGCCGACAGATAAGCAGAAAGAAATTTACGAAGCGGTGCTTGCTGCGAACGTTGCCGGTGTTGATGCAACTGCGAAAGATGCTGTTATATCAAACATCGATACGACTGCACGTAAAGAAATCGAAACGCGTGGTTATGGCGAATACTTTACACACCGTATCGGGCATGGTCTGGGTCTTGATATTCACGAGGCACCTTCAATGGATAAAAATAATCACGACACACTTGTTCAAGGTAATGTTGTGACGATTGAGCCGGGAATTTATATCGAAGGCTATGGCGGTGTCAGAATAGAAGATATGCTGTTTGTTGATGATGAAACAATTTCTTTAACAAAGTATCCTAAAACACTTGAAGATATGATTTTATAATTTATATGTAAAACACACGTGATGCTGCTCAACATCTGCATCACGTGTGTTTTAATTTTTTATGATTTTTCAAGCGGCCAAAACAATGTATCTAACGCATGTGTATAGTGTGCAGCTGCCGGTGAGCCTTTTACATCTCCCGGCAGTAAAGAATTGATTGAATCTGCATCACAGACGACTGATACTTTAGCAAGTTTCCAAGGTACATGATGAACAGCAATATGCACAACACGGTTTCCGATTGTCTTGTATAATCGATAACGCTCAAATAACCAGTGTTCGAGTGTCCCGGGTTTAACTTCACACGCCTCAGACGTCACTTTGTATTTCCCTTTAAAATAAGCCTGGCTGCCGAACTGGCGATGACTTGAATACAGTGTCCACTCGTCATGTGGCCTGCGTTCCATGCGCGCTTTATAGTAGGGAATAGTCGCCATGCGTGCCCCTAACACAGGCATGATTTTTTCTGCATCCAGGCTAAAGAAATATACACCCGGTATATCATTATGTGTTACATAAGTTCTCACATTCAGTTCTAAAAACTTGTGGAAATATGGGAACTTTGGCACCCCTCTAAATTTCAAATGCCTCACGTGAAACGGGAATATAGAAATCCATGCCTTTCCCATCGTATGAATCAAGCGTCCGTTTATCAGGTATATGCGGCGCGAGTTCTGCAATGTTGATTGGCACATGCAGTGTCAATATGTCCTCCCACTTTTGATACATGATCCATGGCAGCTTTGGCATCGGAGCTGTTCTATGTTCGGTATAGTTCATTATGTGATTGTCCATCGTCTGCACCATCCTTGATGGACTATAGCCCGATTGAGAAAATCGTAAACACTGGATCTTGAATTACAGAAGAGTTAGTGCACGGATACACTCCTTTCGCGTTCCCCATGCGGAGTTTTGCGTCTCTGTGGAACGCCGATGAGCGTTTCGCGTTCCCCATGCGGAGTTTTGCGCCTCTGTGGAACGGCAAAGTGCATTTCGCGTTCCCCATGCGGAGTTTTGCGCCTCTGTGGAACGCCGATGAGCGTTTCGCGTTCCCCATGCGGAGTTTTGCGCCTCTGTGGAACGGCAAAGAGCATTTCGCGTTCCGCATGCGAAGATTTGTATCTCTCTGGAACGCCAAAGAGTGTGAGGTGTTCCACACAGCATTTTTACAGACGCTGTGTGACACTTTTCGTCTCCAGGTGTTCCACACAGCATTTTCTCACTCTCTGTGTGACACTTTTAGCCTCTGTCTGTTCACCGTGGAAGCTTTGCAACCGCAACGCGACCAAAAAAATATGCGACAGACTCGAACTTTCCGAGCTGTCGCACACTTTAAATTAAATATATATTCTACTATTCTCAAAATCTTTTATGTTTTGAATGATCAACTGCTTCAAGGCTGTGGATTCAGTAAAGGATGGCAAAACATCCATTATCTTATTTTCGCAAATTTCACCTAAAGTTTGCTCCATGTCATGATGTACTTTATCTTGCAGGAAATAAAGAGGCACAACAATAACACGTTTAAATCTGCGTGATGTGTTTGGCAGTAAGATGGAATAATCCATCGTGCCATTTAACATGAAGGCATTCATCTTTAATTTTAAATGTTCAAAGCGTGAAATAAATTGCAGGAGTTCGTCATTGGGTGTCTGATAATTTTCATGGCCAAAACCGATGACAGCAACAAGTGCTTGGTCTGGTTCTCTGGATAATAATTGTTCTTCAATAATATGCACCACATGTTTCGTATACGAAATCGGTTGTGCACATGAAATGTTGACCCACGGATGTGTGTGATTGAATGTGTTAATTAACTCCGGGATAATATCTTCAAGCTCGACGGTCGAGAAAAACGTCAGTGGCGTAATCCGGATAATGGTTTCTCCATCATCAATCGCAGTCTCAATCATTCGATATAAATTCTCAGAACGACTATTCAACACAGCGACATCAAAATCTTTAATGTGAGGCTTAAACATATCATAGACGTATTGTTTGAATGTACTATCATCTTTTTCATGATTCATACCATGTACGACAAGTACATGTTTCATAGCGAACGCCTCCTAAATTAAGATTTATTTTACCACTGTGCAGCAAAAATAACCGTCATCAATGTTACAAATTTGTAGTATATTTAAAGATATAATTGTTTTGGAGGTATGACTCATGTCCTGGAATGATATTTGGCTGCCGGACTTTTGGCCATTGTTAGTCCCGATATTTGCACTGCAGATTATCCTGCTCGTTGTCACATTCATAATGTGTCTTTTTAAACGAGAATTTAATTACATGAACAAGATAAAATGGCTGCTTGTCATTGTATTTGTGCATATGATTGGACCAATACTATATCTGATATTAGAAAGAGATTAGAGTACTTTTATCTGTTCATATTTCTCATGCCACTCCGGAAATGTGCGTTTGAAATTAACTGTTTTAAATCCGTTGTCTACTTTCTTCACGACAGTATGTACAGTGTGACCTTCGGTGCAGACAATGCCATCACCATTCACAATCTCAAATCCGTAAACCACTTTAGCCTTGCCATTTTCTTTTACCCACGTTCTGACGAACGCCCGGTCTCCATATTTTAACGGGTGCTTATATGTAATATCTACATTATATACCGGTGCATAGTACCCGAGAGATTCCATCCATGTATAGCTGTAACCGATGTCTTTAATTAACTGCTCCCGGCCAAGCTCCAGCCATTTCACATAATTTCCGTGATAGATGACACCCATCATATCTGTGTCTGCATAGAGGATTTGGATCTCTTTTTCTGCTACATATCCCTGTTCCATTTTTATTCTCCTTAACTCGTTTTATCTATCGTATAACTCCAGTATATTTCTTATCAACTAATTTGAATGGATTGTAAAAAATTACTTACAATATCTAAACATTTATTTACAATACATCCAAGCTTCCTTAATATTCCATTATTAGTGTTTAAGAGTAATCAAATTTTTGGAGGAATACATATCATGAAAAAATGGCCTTTTCTTTTGATGTCAGGTTTAGCATTATCAGTGTCAGCTTTAGTTTCAACGCAAACATTCGCTCAAGACGACAGCAGTGACGAAGGAGCGGCAGAAGAAGTTGATCGTTCTGATTGGCCTGAGACAGTAAGATTCGCAGTAGCAGGTATGGAAGGTACTGAAGAATTACAACGTCGTTATGAAGAATTTGCAGCAACATTCGAAGAATTACTCGGTATGGAAATCGAATTCTATGCATTATCAGACCGTTTGGTATCTTCTGCAGCGGTAGAGCATGATCATGTTGACCTGGTTTTATCCGGTCCGTCTGAATATGTCGTAACAAAAGATGCAAAGCCGGACATTCAACTTGCCGGTGGTATCGAACGTGACGATTACTACGTCGTGTTTATTGCTTCAAAAGAATCTGGTATCGAATCACTTGAAGATGCTGTTGGTGAAACAATCGCAATGAAAGATACTGGCTCTACGTCAGGTCATATTGGGCCGACAGGTGTATTGATTGAAGAAGGTTACGATATCGATAATGATTTCGATATTATCATGTTAGGTGATGCGTCACTTGAAGCGTTATTAAATGGTGAAGTTGATGTGATGGCTGACGGTGTAAAACACTGGAATACGATTGTTGAAGAAGGCCGTGAAGATGACTTCGTTATTATTTATGAAGGCGAGCCGCTTCCAGCAGATCCATTCATTGTAAATACAACAATGCCTGAAAACTTTGCTGAAGAGTTCGTAAGAATTATCACTGAAAATGAAGAAGAAGTGTTACGTGCAATCATCGGTGATGACCAAAACGATAAGTTTGAAGGTGGAAGTATCATCGAAGTGCTTGATGAAGACTTTGATAACTTACGTGAAACATATGAATTACTTGGGTTGGAGTTCGAAGAGTAACATATATGTTTTTTGGGCATTCAGCATAGGTGAGTCACCTATGCTGAATTTTTTTATCATAATACAGTCAGGAGAGTCGAAATGAGCATTATAAAAGTAAATAACATAACCAAGACTTTTCCAAATGGTACGACTGCGCTGAAAGATATGAGTTTCACGATTGATGAGGGTGAACGCGTGATCATCCTCGGTCATAACGGGTCTGGGAAATCCACGTTATTTCGCTCAATGACAGGTTTCGAAGCATTATCGGGCGGTGCTATACATATATTTAATAAGTCGATTAATCCTAAGCACAAAAAAGAATTGCGTAACATACGCAGAAGAATAGGCATGGTCTTTCAATACTTCGGTTTAATCACGAATATTTCGGTGTTTCAAAATGTACTGTTCGGTGCACTTGGACAAGTAAAGTTTTCACCGCAAACCTATTCCTTATTTGCCTCACGTGCGCTCCGGGAAAAGGCAATGGATAGTCTGGAACGCGTCGGATTGGCGCAATACGCGAAGCACCGTGCAGATGAGTTATCCGGTGGTCAAAAGCAGCGTGTTGCGATTGCGAGGATGCTGATGCAGGATCCTGAAATTATACTTGCAGATGAACCGATTGCGTCACTTGATCCAAAAGCCGGCCGAGAAATCATGGATCTGTTAGTCAGCATTGCTGAGGAAAGAAACCTGACGCTCGTCATGATTCTGCACCAGATGGAAATCGCCAAAACATATGGCGAGCGCATCATTGCCCTGAAACACGGGGAGATAGTATTAGATGGTGGTGTATCTGATATTACACCTGAGTTTGAGATGGATTTATTTAATACAGATAAGTTAATTGAGCGTAAAAAAACAGAAAGTAAAGACTATGTATCAGAAAGCCATGACAACCAGCAGGACAAAGAGGTGAGAGTGTAATGGGAAAGAATCAATATATGCCGAAACGGTTCAAAATGCCGTCGCTGTTCTCACTTATACTACTTGCTGTCGTTGCCTACTTTTTTATCAGTGGATGGAACAATGCAAATATCACATTCGAGCGTCTGTTCGGCGGGATAAAAAACACATGGTCATTTATTGAACGTGCATTTCCTCCAAGTTTTGAGCGTACGCAGCCCGCTGTCAATGCAATGATTGAGACGTTTGAGATGGCGCTGATTGGTACAATCGTCGGTGTGATTATTTCATTGCCGATTGCCATTTTGAGTTCGAAAAATACGACGCCATTTGCGCCGATTCGATGGGTCATGAAATCAATCGTATCTGCAGCGCGTACGATTCCTGATTTAGTGTGGGCTTTAATTTTTGTTATTGCGATTGGACTAGGTCCGCTTGCAGGGATTATCACAATTATTGTCGATACGATTGGATTTTGTGCAAAGTTTTTTAGTGAAAGAATTGAAGAGATGGATAAGGGTTCAAAAGAAGCACTGGAATCAACAGGTTCAAGTTATTTCGGAGTGATTACAGGTTCGATTTTACCTCAGGGGTTGCCATCATTTACGAGCACGTCACTATATGCGCTCGAGAAGGCAATTCGCGGTGCGACCATTTTAGGTTTAGTAGGTGCCGGCGGTATTGGTATGGAACTCAATGCATCGATGAGTTTAAGAAAATATGATGAAGCACTTATGATGATTTTAATGATTCTTATATTTGTAATTGTTGTAGAAAACATTTCTTCGAGAATACGTCAAAGACTGATTTAATAAATAAGTACAGATGGCATGTAGGGATTACAGGAAGATTTTATGTAAAAACCATGATAATATTATCTTATTAATTATAAAAGGTGATTTTATGTTAGCCAGGGGCGTTTCAGTAATTCTACTCTGTTGCTTATTTGTTGTAGGTATCTCAGAAGAAGTGCATGCCACAGATGATAACTTGTTGAACATGATAGAAGTGCGAAGTGATGATGGTTGGACGAATGAAGTACATCAAATGGTTGCAAACCTTGATCGTGTCGATGCGAGGATACTTCGTCATGCGAACGCGAGCGGCGTTAGAATAATATTGATGGATATGCCATTGACAGACCTCCCGGAATTTTCGCATCTGTCGGGCAGTGTTCCCTCGGGCTGGTCTGAAACCGGACTAACATGGGATGAAGTACCGGGTGCAGGCGGCATTATTACAGCTGCGAGAACCGGTTACAGCAGGCCGGGCAATGGACACTCAGTAGTGAATTTAGAATTACATGAGTTTGCTCACGCAGTCGATGATTTTACGGCGGGGTTTAAAATAAGTAATTCTGAAGAGTTTAGACAGATACATAGCCGGGAGAACTCAGCACTATTTTATGATCATGTTGTCCCTGACTATTTTAATATGGTAAATGAATATTTTGCTGAAGCATTTGCGATGTATTACTATAATGATTCGACACGCTCAAAGTTACAGTCGCGTGCGCCTGATACGTATCAATTTATTGCGACACTTGCGAATCGTTTAGTATCTGTAGATCAGGTGACTGGAAACAGCGTCACTTTATCATTTACACCACTGGGTGATGCTGCAAATTATAATATTTATAGAGACAATGCGCTCGTTGAGACAGTGAGTGCTGGTGACGGACGATTTACTGATACCGGACTTGATGTATCTTCGACATACAGTTATTTCATACGTGCAGTTGATGGAGCTGGACAAGAATACCTAACATCGTATTATCGAAATGTGACAACACAGGATGAACCGGATCCTGTGAGCGAGACAGAAGATACGGTCGGGGATGAACCGATTGACGATGAAGAAGTTGAAGTTATAGAAGAAGAGGTTGTTGAAGAAGTTGTCGAAGAAGAAGTGCCAGAAACGGTGGAACCTGAGGTAGATGAAACTGAAGTTGAACTTGAGGCTGAGGTTGATGTCACAGAACCAGAGACAATTGTAGAAGAAAATGAAGATAGAGAAATTCCTGAATTTACAGAAGTTACAATAGAAGAATCTACTGATGAGACTGAAAGTGATAATCAAGAGCAAGAACTTGAGGATGAGACATTAGAAACATCCACCCAGCAAGAGCAGCTAAGAGGTGAATCATCATACCCCGCTTGGGTATATATACTCAGCGGACTGCTCGGTATTATCATTACAGGCGGCGCCTTGCTATTTATAAGTAGACGTGTATAGGAAAAGAATCGGAATAGGGACTATGTGATTGTCACATAGTCCTTTTTTTGTTTACGGACCTATTGTCTGTACAGAGTTCCGATGCACACTTCCCAAAATTTATCACTGGACACTGATACCCCCATAGGGTATAATAAAAATTTATTAAGGAGTGAGACACAATGACAGAACAAACAAATCTACAATTAAAATCTGATAAACTACCGAAACATAACAATGAAGACAACGATAAACTACTCATGCGACTTAAACGTATAGAAGGTCAGGTTCGCGGTATCCAACAGATGGTCAATGATGACCGCTACTGTGTTGATATTCTTATACAAATCAGCGCAATTCAGTCGGCATTAAAAAATGTCGGTTTTCAGCTCACTGAGCGTCACATGAAACATTGTGTTCATGATGCGATGGTTAAGGGTGACGGTGACGAGTCTGTTGAAGAATTAATGGCAGTATTAAAACAATTTTCTAAATAATAATCTATAGGGAGGTGTCACCATGTCAAATGAACATGCTGAATTTAAAATTACCGGTATGACCTGTGCCTCGTGTTCAAGTCGTATCGACAGAGTGGTAAATAAATTAGATGGCGTAAGCAATGCTTCTGTGAACTTAACAACTGAAAAAGCAACGGTCGATTTTGACAGTGATAAATTGACACGTGAGGAAATCATCGAGCGTATTGAGCGGCTTGGTTTCGGTGCTGCCGTCATGACGGACGATATCGATGTTGATGCAGAAAAAGATAAAGAGGCACGCACGCTGAAACGTAAATTGATTATTTCAGTAATACTTACAACGCCATTGTTTATCACAATGCTGGATCACTTGTTCGGTATTAACCTGCCTGCAATTCTAATGAATCCGTGGTTCCAGTTTGCGCTCGCAACACCGGTACAGTTCTATGTAGGTTGGCAGTTTTACGTCGGTGCTTTCAAACGCTTGAAGTCATTTTCAGCAAATATGGATACATTAGTTGCATTAGGTACAAGTGCTGCTTACTTCTATAGTGTATACGAGGGTATTATGTGGCAGCTTGGTCACACACAACACCCGCATCTATATTTCGAAGCGAGTGCTGTCATTATTACATTAATTCTATTTGGTAAATATTTAGAGCACCGGGCAAAATCACAAACATCAACGGCAATTACAAAGTTACTGAATATGCAGGCAAAAGAAGCACGCGTCTTACGCGACAACGAAGAGGTTATGGTCGCGGTTGAAGATGTTGCAGTCGGGGACTTACTGATTGTTAAGCCCGGTGAGAAAATTCCAGTCGATGGTGTAATTGTAAAAGGTGCCGGCGCAATCGATGAGTCGATGTTAACGGGTGAATCCATTCCTGTTGAAAAATCTGTTGATGATGAAGTCGTTGGTGCAACGTTAAATACGAACAGTACTATTACGATGCGCACGACAAAGGTTGGTAAAGACACGGCCCTTGCATCAATCGTTAAAATTGTAGAAGATGCACAAGGTGTGAAAGCACCAATCCAAAGAATGGCTGACGTCATATCATCTTATTTCGTTCCCATTGTCATAGTAATTGCAATTGTTACCTTCCTCATCTGGTACTTTTTTGTAAGTGATGGAAACTTTGAAGCAGCATTAATTCCAGCTATTTCTGTTCTCATCATTGCATGTCCATGTGCACTTGGTCTGGCGACTCCAACATCTATTATGGTTGGTACTGGTCTCGGTGCTGAGCATGGTATCTTATTTAAAGGTGGAGACCACTTAGAGAAGACACATTCTGTAAATACGATTATATTTGATAAGACAGGAACAATTACAAAAGGTGTGCCTGAAGTTACTGATTATATCGGTGATGAAAAAACACTCCAGCTGCTCGCAAGTGCGGAGAATGATTCTGAACATCCACTTGCAAAGGCAATCGTCGATTACGCTCATGAAAAAAACATTCAACTTATTCCAACAGATCAATTTGAAGCGCTCAGCGGTTTAGGTATTCACGCTGTAGTTGAAGGTCACGCGCTATATGTCGGAACGAGAAAGCTTATGGGTGAGCAGGGTATAGATATTGGTGACTCTGACGCGCAGATGACAGAGCTCGAAGCAATGGGTAAAACAGCGATGCTTGTGGCTGTCGACGGCGTTCACCGCGGTACAATCGCTGTACAGGATACTGTGAAAGATAACGCGAAAGAAGTTATTGAATCACTTAAGGATCAAGATATTGAAGTTATTATGCTCACTGGAGATAATCAAAGAACGGCTGAATATATTGCCAGGTCAGTGGGTATTGATAAAGTATACGCTGAAGTATTGCCGAGTGAGAAGGCTGATAAGGTCAAGCTCGAGATGGATAATGGCCGCGTTGTTGCCATGGTTGGTGACGGTATCAACGATGCACCGGCGCTTGCAGTCAGTGACATAGGTATTGCAATCGGTACTGGTACAGAAGTTGCAATTGAAGCGGCTGATATTACAATCTTAGGCGGGGACTTATCACTGATCTCCCGTGCGATTAACTTAAGCGAGAAGACAATCCGCAACATCAAGCAAAACTTATTCTGGGCGTTCTTATATAACACGCTCGGAATTCCAATAGCAGCCATAGGATTACTCGCGCCATGGGTAGCAGGTGCTGCAATGGCATTCAGCTCAGTCAGTGTGGTAACAAACGCACTACGATTAAAACGTGAAAAAATATAAATTATTGGAGGAATTCATAATGAAACAAACAATTTTAGTAGATGGTATGACGTGCAGTAAATGTGAAGCAGCAGTTAAGGATGCGCTCAATTCAGTTGATGGAGTTGAGAATGTAAATGTTGATTTAGAGACTGGTGAAGTTGATGTCGACCATAATGATGTCGATCCATTGGTGTTAGAGACTGCAATTGAAGAACAGGGTTATGACGTAAGGAAACAAACAAACAGCAACGAGAGTTAAATGTAAGCTTTTAACACCAAAAACATTTACACAATATCCGCGCGTTTTCTTTCCGGGATTTTGCCCCGGGAGATAAACGTGCGGATTTTCATTTTATAGTTGTGACGCTCTTTATATTGTATTATCAACTGCCGCTGTTTATAATTATCTTAATTGTATTTTTTTAAGGGGGACGAACGATGGTCATTGCGATCATTATTCTGATATTTATGTCGTTGTTCTTCTCAGGAAGTGAGACGGCACTAACTGCAACAAACAAAATGCGCCTGCAGTCAAAGGCAAATACCGGCGATATTCGTGCAAAAAGATTGTTAAAAATTGTCTCTAAGCCAAGTGAATTTATTACGACAATTTTAATTGGTAATAACATTGCAAATATTCTCCTGCCGACACTTGTAACAACAATGGCTCTCGACTACGGGTTTAGTGTAGCGCTTGCCACTGGTCTTCTGACGGTCGGTATCATTATTTTTGGTGAGGTAATACCAAAATCTATTGCAGCTGCATTTCCAGAGCAAATTTCATATAAAATTGCACCTGTAATTCGTGCACTTATTATTCTTTTAAAACCAATCACAATAATATTAAATGCTTTTACAGATATGCTGACGCGGACGTTATCTTCAGATAAAAAAGCATCAACAATATCTAAAGATGAACTGATGGCGATTGTAGATATTGCAGATTCTGAAGGACAGCTGTTCAGCGATGAGTCGTACCGCATTACAGCAGCTTTAAATTTCAGAACGTTAAATGTTAAAGATGTCATGACTACACCGCGTACAGAAGTCGTCGCTGTGCAAATAAACAGCACATTCGAAGAAGTTCGGGATCTAGTAATAGAAGAGATGTTTACGCGCTATCCTATTTATGATGAAGACCTGGATGACATCGTAGGCGTATTTCACTCTAAATACTTATTGCAATGGTCACTGCAGCCCGAAGACAGTATTACGGCTTACGCAGACAATACACCGCTGAGAATCGATGAGTTTGAAACGATAAGTAAAGTACTTAGAAAAATGAGCCGTGAACGAAAACACCTGGCAATTGTTATTGATGAGTACGGCGGAACAGAAGGAATCTTAACACATGAAGACATCATTGAATCGATGCTCGGCTTTGAAATTGAAGATGAAACAGATATTAAGAATGACAGTTTGATTGAGTCAATGACGAACACTGAGATTGTGTGTGATGGTAAGATAACGTTACATAGATTAAACTTAATTTTTGGTACAGAAATCCCGGAAGAAGAGGATACTTTATCCGGTTACCTGTATAAGATGTTTAACGAAGTCCCGAGCGATAATGATGTGCATGAAGAAAAAGAATTAAAGTTTACTGTGGTGCAAATGGAAGAGAACACCATAAGGAAAGTGCGTATCGATAAAAAATTGTAAGCATTTAGAAATATAACGAATATTAACATCTTGTAAAGATTGTAAATGTTATTGATATTATAGTTATAGTCGTTTAATCTTATAAGTATAGCTATGCAAATGGCAAAAATATTTGGAGGGTCATTCACATGTTTAAATCTCTTAAGAAATATGGTTTATCTGCATCGGCAGTTGCATTAGGTCTTGCTTTAACAACGGCAGCAACAGTACAAAACGTAAGCGCTGACGATGAGGAAATCGAAACACTAACGTTAGGTTTCATTCCATCAAGTGACGCGGGTGAAATTGCTACAACTGCTGAACCTCTTGCAGAGTATCTGTCTGAAGAGCTCGGTGTTGAAGTTATTGCTGAAGTAATGGTCGATTACACAGGTTTAATCGAGGCAATGAGAACACAGCAGGTTGATATCGGCTTCCTGACACCATTTTCATTTGTACAAGGTGAAGAAAGAGCTGGAGTAGAAGTTATCTTAAAGTCTGTGCGCTACGGTTCTGAATCATATGTCGCTCAGTATGTAACTCACGTTGATTCCGGTATAGATTCACTTGAAGACCTTGTTGAAACTGAAGGATTAGTCTGGGCTTATCCAGATGTATTATCAACTTCAGGTTACTTATTCCCGGC
>JBGYPO010000063.1:0-7501 GCA_041838435.1 Aliicoccus sp.
AAAAAAGCCCGGGAAAATAGCTTATGCTACTCTCCCAGGCTTTTGTCCTTCCGTGTACAATGCGGGCGTCCGCATTGCGTTTTCTCTCGGACCAGACCTCGCATGAGCGGAACCCTAGAAAACTTTTTATTAAATTCACACTTACTATAGCACGCCGGATTTTTACTTTCAATTCCCGAGCCTTCTCTTAGTGCCGCGTATCACAACCGGTATAAGCAGGAGTGAGAATATCCCGCCGAACAGAGAGAGCATTTCGAAGCTCGCACCTGCCACCACCATTCCAGACATCGCGCTGCCAGATGCACCGCCGAGCGCGATGAAGACGTCGGTAGTCCCCTGCATTTTTGCGCGCTCGGTCGGTTTTGTCCCGTCAACAATGAGCGCCGTACCACTGATGAGCCCGAAGTTCCACCCGAGTCCGAGCAGAATTAACGCAAGCGAAATAAAGAACAGCGAATCTCCCGGTGCCAGGAACGCGACAAGTCCGGCAGCGAAGAGTGTAATGCCACCCGCAACTGCCATCGCTAACCTGCCAATTTTATCGACTAAAATGCCCGTGATTGGCGAGGGCATATACATCGCTGCGATATGGAATCCGATGACGAGCCCCACCGCCTGGAGTGAGTGTCCGTGATGCCCCATATGTATCGGCGTCATCGTCATGATTGCGAGCATGACCACTTGCGTAAGCACCATAATGACTGCACCCGTGATAACAACTGGACGGTTCGTTTCTTTGATTTCAGGCGCCGCGTCAACATCCAGTTTGGGCGCAGGTGAATTGAGAGCGACAAAAAGTGGATCCGGCCGCATGAAAAACCATAAAACGAGACCGGCAGTAATGAATGCGAATGCTGATAAAATAAACGGTCCCGCGAGTTCAGGCACACCGATGGATGCTGCAAAGTCACCCATGACACCGACTAAGTTGGGACCGGCCACAGCTCCGAACGTTGTTGCAAACATTGCGATACTGACTGCTGTCCCCCGCTGGCGCTTCGTTGCAAGATCCGTTCCTGCGTAGCGTGCATGCAGGTTTGTAGCCGTTCCTGATCCATAGATGAACAGGGCGATGAATAAGAGCGGCACACTGTTAATGACTGCAGCGATAACGACACCCACTGCACCAAGCCCGCCTGTAATGAAACCGAGCGACAGACCGATGCGGCGGCCGAAACTGTTTGAGAGTCTTCCTACAATGAGTGCAGCGAGCGCTGACCCGAGTGTGAAGAGTGCCGCCGGGAGGCCGGTAATCGATTCGCTGCCGATCATGTCACCAGCCAGGAGCGCACCAACCGTAATCCCGGCAGCGAGCCCCGCACCCCCGAAAACTTGAGAGAGCATGACGATAATTAATGTACGTTTATATATCTTTTGTCTTTGTTCAGTCGTGAATCTGTGTTCATTCTGCTCCAAGCGACTCGCTCCAATTCTTATTATGTATACTTTAAATTTCTATATGTGACGAAATAAATTTAACACCCACAGTTCGAGTCAATGTGAATCTACAGTGACCCATTTCCACAACAATTGGGTCATTTTAAAAAATAATTAGATGAATCACCCAACTCCTCAAACTTCCATCCGTCTAAATCGCAATATCGTCAGCACATAGAACACAATCGACAACCCAACCGTCACACCAATCGCCGGCCACATGTCGCTAAACGGCTTTGTATCTCTCAATAACTCTATATTATGTCCGTTCAAATATGTCGGGAGCCATTCTGCAACGTCAGGATGTATGCTGAGCAAGAAGCACACGACAAGCACCACTACCACCGAACTTAATACAGCAATGAAATTTCGGAATAACACGGATGCCAAAAATATTATGCTGATTATAAACACACCAAATATCCATGAAGTGACGAGTGCGCCAAACAACTGATACAATGGTTCATCCCAATAATAGATCGTATAAAAGTATGTAAGCATAGCCGCAACTGCATATGCAACCGTCCACACAAAGAGCACAAATAATGCTTTCACATGAATCACAACGTCGCGTCGCAACCCTTTCGTGAGCAGGTTCACCAGCGTTCCACGAGAAAATTCATTCGTCAAAATACTTCCGAACAGTATGACAAATATGATTAACCCCATCTGGTTGACATTCGAGTAAAACTGCACAAACGAATCATACGCTGTCGGTTCCGGAATAAAAAATCCTGCAAACTCTTCCTGCAATGCAGATTCTAATATCTGAGGTGTAAACAATGCAATGAACGGACTCATGATTCCCAAAATTGCGAACACAATAACGACCGACATCAACTTAAAGCTGCGCAATGATTCTGTCCATTCTTTTTTGAACATGGCTAAAAACATCACGTCACCTCCAGGTAAACATCTTCAAGCGACGGCCGTGCCTGTTCAATATGTGCCGGATACACACCATGCGTATGCAGCGTTTTGTACAATTGTTCAAGTTCAATTTCCCGGATAAAGTACGCCTCACCACGCGGTTCAAGCGGCAGTACCTCGGATAATTTAGCCGCTTCATCTTCAGTTAAAGTTACAAGCACACCGGTATGCGGCAGTTTATCTGTTTTAAAATCAAGCTCTTTTACTATTACGCCATCTTTTAGGATGCCGACGCGGTCACAAATATTCTCAACATCACTCAATATATGCGTCGAGAAAATAACCGTCGTCTCATGTTTAATCGATTTCAAAATGCTCAGGATATCGCGGCGGCCTTTTGGATCGAGCGCCGACGTCGGTTCATCACAGATTAACAATTTCGGCTGATGAATCAAGGCCTGCGCCACACCAAGACGCTGCTTCATGCCGCGCGAGTAGCCTTTGATTTTCGTTTTGACATCGCTCAAACTCACGAGTTCGAGCAGCGTATCAATACGCGCCGCTCTTTTATCAGCTGGAATATTTGTAACTTCTGCACATAATTTCAAATACTCCCGTGCATTCATAAACTCATAGAACTGGGGCACATCCGGAAGATAGCCGACATTCTGATTTGTCTTCGTCTCACCAAATGTGACCGGGTCGCCGCAGACAAATACCTCGCCTGCATCAATCTTAAGCAGGCCCAAAATCATTTTCATTGTCGTCGTCTTGCCTTCACCATTTCCACCAATGAAACCGTAAATCTCCTGCGGTTTCACTGAAAACGTCACGTCAGATAGGACTGTTTTGTCGCCAAAGCGCTTCTGTAACTGGTTGACTTCAAGAATATTCATGCGCGTCGCTCCAAGACGAAATAGAGTATCGGGCCGAGTAAGTTAAGTACGAGAATGATGATTGCCCATAGCAGTTTGTTCATGTAACGGACGGAGTCCTGGCGGATGAGCATAACGAGTGCTGTGACAGCGAGTATCAACTGTAAGATAAACAGCGGTATCAGGAACGGTAAGTACGGTTGAATCTGGTCAAAACCTTCCATGATTTCACTCCTCTATGTAAATTTGCTTATTTTTTATAGTTTAGCAATGTTCATGTTAATAAACTAGGATAAGTTCAAGTACACAATCGTCAATCTTCAAACGACGATGTATCCATATCAATTAACCAGTGATACTTGATTGTGAGTGTTCGTTCCGTTATTGCCAGTACGCTGAGCACGATGAGTGCCGTATTCAACCATCCTGAGAGATTAACAGGTGACTGAAATCCGCCGATGTATGGTTCTAAAATATCCCATCCGGCTAACAATTCGACAATCTGCGGGATCCATAAGACAACTGATACGAGCAATATGGCAATCGCTATAACACCCATCCACTTGCTCACGCGCGGAAACTTATGCCCAAGTCTATAGCGTAATCCTTCTGCGGACTGTTTATCCGGAATGAGCATCTCATCCTGACTCGCCTCGCGCATATAGTGCATCCGCTTCACACCGTAATCCGACAGAGCAATTTCAATCAACCCGGCGCCCGCCTGGTACTTCATGGACTCCGTACCCATTGACACCTGCTCGCCGTTTTTGTACACCATGATATTATCTTCGAAGCGAAAGAAATATACTTCAACAGCATACTGATCACTATTTATTTGCAGATAAAATACCGAACGCGTCATGATTTCCCACCAGTGTAACTGTTTAAATGCACGACCGTCGCCTGCTTTGACGTCCTTTTGTTTATCAGATTTTAGAAATTTTAACACCAGCGTTCACCTCACTCATAGTATAAACAGATGTGCCCATGGATAACAGATTTTTCATGATAAAATTATATGTGAGGAGTTGTTATGATGATTACTTATAAACAATATAATGAGACAATGGATTCACTGGAGATAGCGGATGGTTTTTTTGACGGTTGGCCGAATCCGCCTAGCAAAGTTGTCCATAGACAGATATTGAATAATTCTTATATGAGTTTTGTTGCGATTGACGAGGGGCGTATTATAGGATTTATCAATGTGATTTCAGATGGGGTTTTATCAGCTTACATACCGTTATTGGAAGTTGTCGATGCGTATAAGGGCCAGGGTGTTGGTACGCGGTTAGTCGAAGAAGTACTAGAGGCAACGCGTGACTTATACATGATTGATGTGGCATGCGATGACGACGTTGTGCCGTTCTATGCGAAGTTTGATATGATGCGGGGTAATGCGATGTCCGTACGGAATTACGGTCGGCAATCGGGTGAATAATCGCTAACTTCTGCTCTATTATGTAAAATCTGTGATTTTCTTGTCTTTTAAAAATATATCCTTGAATTTTTATCATAAGTATATAGAGGGACAATTAGACAGGAGACAAAATCATGATTTTAACAGAGCGTAAGAAACCGAAGGAATTATTATATTTAGAGGCTTTGTCGGCGAGAACAGCGTTGTCGAATGATGAGACGAAAAAATTAGAATGGCTCAGTCGCGGATATCAAGGTGAAGTACTGTATGACAAGATTGTTGATGAAGTTGGGTTGTCTAATGTATATATTTTTCGGGATATTTATTTAGAAATTGACGGAAGTGTCACACAGTTTGATTGTCTGATTGTGACAGAAGATGCCGTTGAAATGAATGAAGTCAAAAATTACTCTGGAAATTACGCGTGCAAGAATGGTAAGTGGTACGTGCGCGATGTCGAAGTTAGTGACAACCCGCTGATTCAGATGAGTCGCGCAGAAAGCAAGCTGATAAAACTTCGGAATGCTCATAATTTAAGATTTAATGTTGGTGGTAAGATTGTATTTTCTAACATTGAGTTTGTCTTGACTAGTGATGATAGTAATTTAAGTAACTCGATTATTACCCACCCCTACTTGAGGAGTTACTTGAGAGAATTCAAAAACAGCTGGGCTGGTCCCGGCGCTGAGTCAATTGTGCGGTTGATTCAATCTTATATTGTGGAGAACCCATACTTTAAAAGTGTTGCGGATTTTGATCAGGTGAGGAAAGGATTGTATTGTAGAGATTGTGCCTGTTTTGATTTAGATAAAAGACAGTTTCACTATTCTTGTACGCATTGTGGAAAACTTGATACCGTTCATACACTTGTATTGAGAGCGATTGCAGACTATTCTATACTCTTTAGCGATCGTCCTCTGACTCGTAAAAGTCTGTGGGAATTTCTTAATTATGAAATAAGCGAAAGAACATTAATAAGATTCTTATTAAAGTACTGTAATCAGTATAGTGACGGTCGGTCCCGTCATTATAAATTTAAATACTATGATTTCGATGCTGCCTTGAAAGAAGAAGCGCGACTCTGGCGTTATATGGATCACTGATTGAAGATTGGTACTGGTATAGTGACTATGTGAGTTGCTCACTGTCACAATTAACCTCTTTTCGTGACTATGAGAGGAGCTC
This sequence comes from Aliicoccus sp., assembly GCA_041838435.1. Lineage (GTDB taxonomy): Bacteria > Bacillota > Bacilli > Staphylococcales > Salinicoccaceae > Aliicoccus. Next base: position 5,788 of record JBGYPO010000063.1, read on the forward strand.
ATTGTCACAATTAACCTCTTTTCGTGACTATGAGAGGAGCTCATTGTCACAATTAACCTCTTTTCGTGACTATGAGAGGAGCTCACTGTCACAATTAACTTCTTTTCGTGAATATGAGAAGAGCTCACTGTCACAATTAACTTCTTTTCGTGACTATGAGAGGAGCTCATTGTCACAATTAACTTCTTTTCGTGACTATGAGAGGAGCTCATTGTCACAATTAACCTCTTTTCGTGACTATGAGAGGAGCTCATTGTCACAATTAACTTCTTTTCGTGACTATGAGAAGAGCTCACTGTCACAATTAACTTCTTTTCGTGACTATGAGAAGAGCTCATTGTCACAATTAGACGCTTGATATGATTTTGTACGGGGTAAACACCCTATAAGCAACCCCACAGAACAGGAGGTACCCCATTGTCATTCAATGAACTGATATTTGATAGCACAGAAACCATACTCAGAACTCTTACAATCGGCATCATGGCTTATTTCGCAATCGTAATCATAATAAGAATTAGTGGCAAACGCTCGCTGACGCAACTCAATGCGTTCGATCTGGTCGTGACTGTAGCGCTCGGTTCAATCCTTTCCAGCATCATCATCAACAAGGATGTAACCATCACTCAAGGCATAGCAGCCTTCCTGGTGCTGATCACCCTGCAATATATCATTACGAAAATCGCTGTCAACACAAACCTCATCAATAAATTCATCAAGTCGACACCTGTTATGCTCTTTTATAATGGTGAGTTCCACTATGACAACATGAAGAAGGAGCGCGTCGTTGAGACGGAAATCAAGCAGGCTATCCGTTCGAATGGAAACGGCGGATTATCCGATGTCCGTGCGGTCATACTCGAAACCAGCGGCAGCCTTTCTGTCATCAACAAGCAACCTGGCGAGGATAATATTGATAAAAATTCGCCACTGTTCAGTGAAGTTAAAAGATAACCAGAATAAGAAATCAGGATAGAATCTTAGTAGGTCTTTAATAATGACTTTGAGGAGGTTCCCTAAATGAATATCTATACGATCGGCCATTCTACTCATTCAAAAGAAACGTTTATAAAAATGATACAACAAGAGGAAATAGAAGTTTTAGCAGATGTTCGTGCCTTTCCTGCGAGCAGAAAATTTCCATGGTTTAATCAAACAGATTTTGAAGAATGGTTGAGTAAAGAGAATATACAATATGAACATTTTCCATTACTTGGCGGTAGACGCAATAAATCTCAAGAAATCCAGGAAGAATTAAATAGTAAATGGAATAATCCTTCTTTCCATAACTATGCGGATTACACATTAACTGAAGATTTCAGAAGCGGAATCAAGCATTTGACAACAATAGCAAAGAAAAAGAAAACTGCAATCTGTTGCTCAGAACGCCATCCTTCCAGATGTCATCGACTGCTAATTAGCAACTGGCTAACAGCACAGGGTTGGAATGTTCACCATATAATCGATCAAGGCAAAGAAATTATCACTCCGCTTCATGAGTTAGGACAATGGGGTGCGATGCCGATTATAGAAGAAGATGGGACGGTCGTTTATCCGGATGTCTAGAAGAGTAAATAAGTCATTCTGTTAACACTCACCACTCAAATTGTTATAAAATAAGCTACCGATGATATATTTTCCTCTAGACGTTAAGAATTAGTCATACCAAGGGGTGTCTGAATGACAATAAAGGATAACAAAGCGCTTGGAAAAG
>JBGYPO010000064.1:0-4646 GCA_041838435.1 Aliicoccus sp.
ATATGAGTATCTTTGAAAGAATCTCTGTATTTTAGACCATAACCTACCGATCGGTCCATAAATATATGAGCAAACCAAATGAACGCAATCATAAGCAGAAGGTCATAAGAGAACAGGAAGAAACACAGTAGAAAAATAATCGGCACAATCACAGTGTGTCCGATATTATAAATCGTTGATCCGATGTGATTATTTATAAGATATCCGAGCATCGTGATATCAGTTGCTAATAACAGTATGAAAAATAGCCAAATTGAAAAGTCAGACTGTAGATAGATATAAAAGGTAAACAAGAATGCGAGGCCGTATTCAACACGGACAAGATGATTTACTTTCATTAGAATCGCTCCTTATAAATATCTTTATAGAAGTTTAATAGAAGTTTTTCTATCACTTCCATGTTTTCTGCATACTTACCGTCATCAATAAGGGATTTAATCTTTTGAATTACTTTGAGTGCATGTTGGTAGAATTCAATTTTGTTTTCAATGTTTGTTATTTTCTGATCTAGCAACAACACAGATGTATCATTACATTCTATTGAGATTGTTTTGCCTCTCATTTCAAACAGTTGATGAATCTCTTTAATACTGAACCCTAACTGTTTAAATACTAAAATGAATTGTAACTGTTCTTCACATGACTCGCCATAATCCCGATAACCGTTGTCCAATCGTTTAGGATATATTAGATTTTCTTTTTCATAATAGCGAATTGTATCTGGCTGAAGATTGTATTTCTTAGCAATTTCTTTAATTTGCATAATAACCCGCCTCCTAGTGAAACTATATCATTGGAGTGAACTCTAAGGTCAAGGATATTTAAGACATTAAAAAAGGAACAGAATTAACTGTTCCTTAAAAATTAAAGTGATGCACACCATACTTCAATTTCAATTTTTAATTCAGGTAAACCGAGTGCAGTAATATAAGCAATTGTCATTGATGGAAAAGAACTTGTAAACAGTTCATCCCACTTTTTATAAAAGTAGTCCCAGTCAATTTGTTCTGTTGCCCAAACATTTATTTTTATGATATTTTCCTGCGTTAATTGTTCTGATTCGAGAATCTTACGTATATTTAAAAATGTATTTGATACCTGCGTGTTAAAGTCTTCAGGCACATTCCCTTCTGAATCGACACCTACCTGCCCGGATGTTACGACTAAGCCCGCTCCTTTCGGTACACGAGTTACATGACTATAGTTTCCAACGGGACCTGGTACACCTTCCGGGTTCACTCTATTAAGTTTGTTCATTATATTACCTCTTTATATAGATTTAGTTGGTATTTCTTTTAAAATCAGACGGACTCCGCCAATTTATAAATTTTAAAAGAAAATAGCTTCCGAGTATCCATAGCCTAAAGGTAAAAACTGAATTATTCTTTTCTTCATGATTGGACACAACCTTTCTATATGAGAGATTTATAAATGAATGTTTCATTGATAATTAAATTTAATTTATTTCATCGCATACATTTCTGATGCTTTACTGTCCGGGTTTCGTTTCACATCCACCGCATAGTTATAGCCTGCAAACGTATTTGCAATCAAAGCAATCGCTGATAACGTGATCCACACCGGTGCATATGGAATATTGATTGGTGTAACAAGTTCCATTATTAACAGTGCAAAGAACACAAGCGTGATCAACATATAAATGAATGATTCTCTTATTGTTACCCGATCTCCAGGATTCACAGGAACGACTTTCGATTTACTTGAAAAGTATCTCGCCTGAAGTCGGCTGCCGGGGTGCGGGATATTCACATCTTTTGCACTAAACAACGGCAGTGTTTCAACATGCTCATCATTAATGTAGACCTCTACCCGTCTAAACATCGTAAATATACCGATTCCACGTTTTGCTGTAATGTTTAACTTATTCTGCATTCGACTTATCCTCTTTCAACACAGTTTGACCGTCTTCTTGAACGATGAGGCCTTCCTTCATCAATTTACCCATCGCACGCTTAAACGCACCTTTAGAGATACTGAACGCATCTGTAATATCTTCAGGTGTGGACTTATCCGTCAGCGGCATCGTGCCGCCATTCTGTTTGATGTAGTTCAGGATTTTTTCAGAATCCTCATCACGTGCCCGATATGCCTTCTGTCTAAACGAACCATTGATTTCACCCTGTTCATTCATGCCGATGACACGGAACTTTACACGTTCACCAAGACGTGGTTCTTTTTGACGCTCACTCTCATGAATGAACACCTTATGACCATCATCAGTCAGCAGGAATGTACCGACGCGAAGGAGACGGTAAGGCACACCTTCAATCCATGTGTTTTTAATTTCTTCATAATGTTTTTCAACGATCGGTGTGAAACGTTCAGCCACTTCAGACTCTTGAATCAACTTACCAAAGAGTTGATTGTCACCTTCACGACGTAGTTTTACATACACCTTATCACCCGGTTTTGGCCATACTTCTCTTACTTTCGGTAAGTCCACCCAGGGGATAAGTATTTCTCTTGGTGCTCCGATATCAAGAAACGCACCATCATAATCAATTTTAGTCACTTCAGCAAAGCCAAACTTATCGACTGATATGTCTGGAATTACCGGTGTCGCAAATAATTCACCGCGTGTATTCGGATAGATGAACACACTGATTTCTTCGCCGACTTCTAAATCTTCTTTCACGACAGACTTATTCATACGGACTTCCTGTTTATCTTCTGATTCTAAATAATAAGTTGAACCTTCAATATTTTTAATTGTTAAAAATTGAGTTGTTCCAGATAATTGTTCCATTATATTAACTCTCTTTCGATTTTAATTGTTCTACGATTTGTACCATGTCGGAATGGAACACATACGAGGCCTGATTATCATACGGTGTTGGATCTTTGTTAATAATAACTAAATGCCTGCCATTGAAGTAATCAATAAATGATGCAGCAGGATGGACAACAAGTGACGACCCCATTACAACCAGCATATCTGCATTTGAAATTTTCGCTACTGCTGAGAGAACTGTTTGCTCATGTAACATTTCTCCATATAGGACGATGTCCGGTCTTAACACGTCACCACAATGTTCACAGTATGACAGTTCTTTTTCAATGATTGTTGATTTCATATAGGCTTGCTTACACTGTATACAATAGAAGTCATTTAAACTTCCGTGTAATTCATCTACATGATTACTGCCTGCATCACGATGTAAGCCGTCAATATTCTGCGTGACTACCCCACTTGATATTCCTTGATGTTCAAGTTCTGCCATAAACGTGTGCACGATATTTGGAGACTTGTTTGCAAGAAGCAAACGTTTTTTGTAGAAGCGAGCAAAACTATGCTTATCATCAACGAGATGCTGATGACTTAGCAGGTATTCCGGCGAGTAGCCATCCTTTGATATTTCATCAAATAACCCACCCATACTTCTGAAGTCAGGAATGCCGCTTGCGACTGATACACCTGCACCTGTAAAGAACACAATATTCTTACTATTATATAATTCTTGTCTTAAATTTAAAATGTTCGAATCCATATCAATCACCTATGCCTAATATATTCTAATGTTACCATAAATATGGTATATTCTCTTAAGAATACTTGATTAGGAGAATGTTCACATGTTACAAGTTACTGATGTTAGTTTGAGGTTTGGTGATCGTAAATTATTTGAAGATGTCAATATAAAATTCACACCAGGCAATTGCTACGGTTTAATAGGTGCAAATGGTGCAGGGAAATCTACGTTCTTAAAGATATTATCGGGAGAGATCGACGCACAGTCAGGTCACGTATCAATGGGACCGGATGAACGTATGGCATTTTTAAAGCAGGACCAGTTTGCTTATGAAGACGAGCGTGTACTAGACGTTGTTATGATGGGACACGAGAAGTTATGGTCAATCATGCAGGAAAAAGACGCAATATATATGAAACCCGATTTTTCTGATGAAGATGGACTCCGTGCTGCTGAACTCGAAGGAGAGTTTGGTGAGATGGGTGGATGGACAGCTGAGAGTGATGCTGAGAGTTTATTACACGGTCTTGGAATCAGTAATGATTTAGTTGATAAGAACATGAGTGAACTTGAAAACAGCCAGAAAGTAAAAGTGTTACTTGCGCAGAGTTTATTTGGTGAACCTGATGTTCTCTTACTCGATGAGCCGACGAACGGCTTGGATATTGAAGCAATCCAGTGGCTGGAAGAGTTCTTAATTAACTTTAAGAATACAGTAATTGTTGTCTCACACGACAGACACTTTTTAAATAACGTCTGTACACATATTGCAGACTTAGACTTTGGTAAGATTCAGCTCTACGTAGGGAACTACGATTTCTGGTACCAGTCAAGCAAGCTTGCACAATCTATGATGCATGACCAAAACAAGAAAAAAGAAGAAAAGATTGCAGAGTTAAAAGAATTCATTGCGCGCTTCAGCGCGAATGCTTCTAAATCAAAACAGGCAACCAGCCGTAAGAAGATGCTTGATAAGATTGAACTCGATGATATTAGACCATCATCACGCAAGTATCCATTTATAGGATTTACACCGGACCGTGAAATCGGTAACGAGTTATTACAGGTTGTAGGTCTTACGCATTCTATAGACGGACAGGTCGTACTCGATAATGTGAGTTTCATTGTTGATCCATATGACAAGGCTGTATTAAT
>JBGYPO010000065.1:0-11276 GCA_041838435.1 Aliicoccus sp.
CGTTAGTATATTAACTTTTTTGAAATTATATACATTTAGAGCATAGCATAAGATATTTTAGGTGTCATCAATAATTTTAACGGAATCCGAAAGTTATTTGTTATTAAGCATAATTATACTCAAGAAGAATCCCGTGTGATATCAGCCTGTAACTGCTGATATCACACGGGATTCTCACTTTATAAAAACTGTTAAATATTACTAATTCTCACCGAGTAATTCTTTTACTCTTGGTACAACCTGTGTACCAAATAATTCGATATTTTTAAGTACTGCATCATGATCGATGTAACCAACCGGTGTCTGCATAATGAAACGTGTTGCACCTAAGTCACGGATGAACCGGCTTAGTTTTTGTGCGACGGTTTCTACATCACCAACAAGCAGTGCACCAGTGTCACTTGTCAGTCTGTCAAAGTAATTCTCAGTATATGTCGCACCCCAGCCACGTTCAGCACCAATTCTATTCATCATGTGTGCAGCCGATGGAAAATATATTTCTTTTGCTGCTTCATTTGTCTCTGCAACGAATCCATGACAGTTGAGTCCGAACTGCAGATTTTAAATTGGGTGATTTGAATCGACCCATGTGCGCTTATATAAATCTATGAAGTCTCTAAATTGATAAGGCGAACCACCAATCACTGCAAGTGCGAGTGGCAAACCATATTTACCTGCACGAATCGCAGATCCTGGACTACCACCAGCCGCAATCCAAATCGGTAGTTCTTCCTGCACAGTGCGCGGGTATAATGTGATGTTCTCTACAGAATGCTGCAGTTCACCCCGGAATGAAATAGGCAACTTATCTCTGTGACCTTTTTGCAGCTCCACAAGTAGTGCGAGCTTCTCTTCAAATAACTGTTCATAATCATTCAAATCATATCCGAACAATGGGAATGATTCGATAAACGAACCGCGTCCGGCCATAATTTCAGCGCGGCCATTGCTCAAACCATCAAGTGTCGCGAAGCGCTCCCATACACGCACCGGGTCTTCCGAACTAAGTACAGTAACTGCTGTCGATAAACGAATGTTTTTAGACACCGCAGCACCTGCAGCCAGCACCATATCAGGCGAGCTCACAGCATAATCTTCTCTATGGTGCTCCCCAATCGCGTACACATCAAGACCTGCAGCATCTGCTACTTTAATTTCTTCAATGATTTCACGCAGTCTTTTATCGTGTGGGATACTGCCTTCAGGCGATTCCACATCTCCAAAACTACTAATACCAAATTCAATTGTCATAATATCCACCTCTTGACATCTATTCTATCAACATCATTGATATAATATAAATAAAATGTTTAAGGATGATGAATATGGAAGAAAAATTAATAGAACGTTTAACACGTTACGTAAAAATTGATACGGAGTCGGATGGTCAGAGCGAGAGTGTACCATCGACTCAGAAACAATTTGATTTACTGAACGTATTAAAAGAAGAACTTGTTGAGATAGGGTTAGAAGAGGTGACGTTAAATGACAAAGGGTATTTGTTTGCGACATTACCTGCAAACACCGACACTGATAATGTGATTGGTTTCATGGCACATGTCGACACGTCACCGGACTTTAGTGGTAAAGATGTGAGTCCAAAAGTTGTACAATATGTGGGTGGCGATATTGTGTTGAATGAAGAGTCGGAGATAGTACTCACGCCGGATGATTTCCCGTCACTTATGACACATGTTGGGCATACACTGATGATCACAGATGGTACGACGCTACTTGGTGCGGACAACAAAGCAGGGGTTGCGAACATTGTGACAGCTGTTGAATATCTTTTAAATAACCCAGAAATTAAACGTCCGAAAGTGCGCATCGCATTCACTCCAGATGAAGAGATTGGTCGAGGACCACATTACTTTGATGTGCCGTCGTTTGGAGCGGATCATGCATATACTGTTGATGGCGGTGGTGTAGGCGAGTTACAGTATGAAAGCTTTAATGCAGCAGGAGTACGTTTAACTGTGCATGGTAAGAGCGTGCATCCTGGCACTGCAAAAGATACGATGATTAATGCTGGAAGAATTGCAGCAGAATTTGTAACATGGTTCGACGCACTTGATACTCCAGAACATACTTCAGGTTATGAGGGCTTTATCCATGTGAATTCGATTGCTGGGAATGCAGAATCTGCAGAAGTGATTTTGATTATACGTGACTTTGATACTGAGAAATTTGAGGCGCGCAAGCGTTTAGTTGAAGAGAACGTTGAGAAGTTAAAAGATATATATGGCGCGTCGATTGCGACACTTGAGATGGTCGATCAATACTACAATATGAAAGAGAAGATTGAACCGGTGATGGAGATTGTTGAAGTTGCGAAGCAGGCGATGCAGTATCTGGATATTGATGTGAAGATTGCACCGGTGCGCGGCGGAACAGACGGTTCACAGCTCTCATATAAAGGATTGCCAACGCCGAACTTATTTACAGGAGGATATAATTTCCACGGGAAGTTCGAGTATGCTTCAATTGATGAAATGTCACTCTCAACACAGACGATAGTAGAGATTATTAAGAGGACAGTGTAGATTGAGTGATTTTGTTCGCCACAACTGGGTTTGAAAATATCGAGTTGTGGCTAAAAGCGAGGCGAATCGCCACAACAAGACAGAAAAACTTCGGATTGTAACGATTCTACACCCACACAAACAAAAAAGTATCACAAGGATGATCAAATCCCTGTGATACTTTTTTACTTCTACTACTTTATTATTTTTGATTGATTAATCCCTTTGCCTATCGTACCATCTGTCTTCACGCGTTTAATAAAGAACGTGAGCATAAACGAGAATGTCAGAATTACTGATGCAATCAAGAATGTTAGATTGATTCCGTCGAGCATGGCAAGCTGACTTGTTTCTCCCACGTCGATTAAGTTATCCATTCGTGTTTGCATAATTGCGATTAGTGTCGCTGTACCAATTGCACCTGAAACTTGCTGAACCATACTGTTAAGTGATGATCCATGTGGTGTGAGTGCAGGTGTAAGCTGATTCATACCATTTGTCATTAATGGTGTGATAACAAGCGTCATACCAAATGAACGAATTGAGAATGCGAGCAGCAGCATCGTAAAGCTTGTATCGGCATCTACTGTTGAGAAATAAAAGTTAGTGATGATGGCTATTGGCAACCCAATCATAGCCATCGGTCTAGCGCCGAATTTATCGTACAGTCTTCCAGAAATAGGACTCATCATACCCATAATTAATGCACCTGGCATAATTAAAAGTCCGGCTTCTATCGGGCTTCTCCCTTGAACTTCAATCAAGTACATTGGCATTAATATAAAACCAGAAAATATCGCCATGTTAATCGTACTGATAATAAGCATGGATAAACCGAACATTGGGAACTTAAATGCTTTGAAGTCCAGCATTGGAAACGGCATACGCCATTGTCTTGATACATAAATTAGCAACGCAATAAAGCCTATAACCACTGCTGCGATGACAACTGGGCTCGTCCAACCTTGGTTACCGGCTGAACTGAGTCCATACAACAGCCCACCAAATCCGACTGTAGATAAAATAACAGACGGTATATCGAGATGTGCTTCTTTTTTACTTGGCGTTGATGGAATCTTAAAATATCCAAACACGATTACTGCTAACACGACAGGTGTTATAAGTAGGAATAAATATCTCCAAGTAAAGAATTCTACAATCACACCAGATAATGTCGGTCCGATTGCTGGTGCGAAAAACATAACAAAACTGAATAATCCAAGTGCATAGCCGCGTCGTTCAATCGGGAAGTTCGAGATGATAACGTTCATTAACAAAGGCATTAAAATCGCTGAACCAATTGCTTGTGTCATTCGACCCATCAGCAATACACCAAAAACAGGTGCGGTTCCTGCGAGTAATGTTCCTGTTAAGAAGAATAACATCGCTGCTAAAAATAGTGTCCGTGTGTGGAAGCGGGTCATCAAGTAGGCTGTAATCGGAATAACAATACCACTGGTTAACATGTAACCTGTAGATACCCACTGGACTGTGGATGTTGATACACCGAAGTCATCTTGAATAGATGGTAACGCGACGTTTAAAAATGTGTTGGCGAGTAGAGATACGAATGCACCCGAAATGAGTATAGCGATAAGTTTATAATCGGGCACTCTTGTTGTTTGATCTACACTCAAATTCTGTTCTTTCATGTAATACCTTCTTTAATTTTGATGTTAAATAATATATCTATTATATTCCGATTTTCGTAATAATCAAGATAAAGTACTCGTAATACAAATAAAAAACCATCTGCAATAGATGGTGAGGATGCGCGTTTACGGTCCCATGCGATTATCAATTTGAATATATATAAAGAAGCCGAAGAAAATACCAATAAATATAGATATTGGAATACTAATAACTTCCCTCATTTCCGGAAAGAACATGTTAATTCCGAAGTAGGTGAGAGCGCCAATTACCAGCATCAATATGATATTGATCAAAAAACGGGTCATAAGTTAGCCTCCTTAAATGGACTTTCTTCATCTTACAACGAGTTTTATATGATGTCCAACAGATTGTTATTTTCAGATATTTCGTGAACTGAAGTATTAAAAAAATATGAGAATGTTCGTGTTTTTAAAGATTATAAACTTTTGCACAATGTAAGCGTAATCAAATGATGGTTATATTAGTTATTGTGAATAAATATAAATATTATAATTAATATTGAAATCTAATTACATATTATTAAAATTATATTTAAAATATCAGAATATTAATAATATATAAACATTAAATGTAAGCGGTTCAAAACATTGCAATAGATAGGGTTCCGAGCTATAATTATATATGTAATCAAGATAACTGCCACCTGTTAACCGGATTAAAAATTTCAAAAACAATAGGAGGAACCAGAATGTTCTCGACAGACACTTATTCAGCAAATATTCGTATTAAAGAATACATCAACACAGCAGCGAAGTTAAATGCACATAAAGAAACGCGTAAAAAAGAAGTTAAAGCGAACGTAATTTCAAAAATGTTCGGCAGAAAAACTGCTTAATTATAAAAGACTTCATTTTTAATAAATCCATCCTTGACTAGAAGAAGGGTGGATTTATTTTTTTTTTGTTTTTTTGATATACTGTTATTATTGTGACGCATTAACAAGGGGATTGTTGAGATGATACGAATTTTTTTATCAGGCGCGGTTGTCGGAATAATTTCTGGGACATTGCTGTTTTTAATACTGTACTACATAGAGGCAATGACGAACATACAACTCGTGCGCCTATTATTAAATGTGGACTTCATATATGCTGGTGATATTAACTTCATGGTTGAAGTCGCGCTTCATCTTGTTACCTCTATTATAATAGGTATCATTTTCAAAGTAATCTATCTTAAGTTCTTTAAGCATCATCTAATGCTGCATGTCTTTTCTGCATTTGTGTTTGCTGGCTTATACTTTTTGCTGTCCTATCTTGCAGTCACACCAATACGTACTAATGAGCATATCGGTTTTATCTTGTGGATGATCTTTCATATCGGATATTTACAAATCATTCATCTTATATACGTGAACCAATGGGATGTCTATGTGATGAATAAGCTGGGGGTGTAGCATATGCATGCAACAATATTCGCTAATGAACGTTCTAAAGGTATGAAGCAAGTGGATTTTAAATACATCAGTCAAGTGTTGGCAAGCAACTATGATCATGTAGAAATTTTGATGCTTCGAGATTTCGATGACATTGCACCATTGAAAACAGTTGTAGAACGTAGTAACCTCTTAGTTGTGGTCGGTGGAGACGGCACGGTGAGCTTCGTTGTGGATGCCATTATGAAATATAATCGAGCCGCACAGTTAATGGTGTTGCCAACAGGTACGATGAATGACTTTGCATACAGTCTCGGCATCGATAAAAAGCATGTTCGCGATCTAACCTGGTATAAAGACTATCGTGAGAAATCGGTCGATTTAATGCATGTAAATGATAAGTATTCAACCTACCTTATTGGTCTCGGTCCATTTATGACCACATTTACAGAACCTAGCGCACAAGATAAACTGCGTGACGGAAAACTTGCATATTTGATAGTCGGAATTAAGGGGTTGTTCCGCTTAAAATCTTTTCGATACATATTAAATGGTGAAAAAGACAAAGCTAAGATAATTGTTATTTCTAATATTTCAAGTGTAGGTGGATTTAGACGTTTGTTCCCGATTTTAAAAGTCGATGATGGTATGCTTAACATTATGATTATTCGTCGCGTAAATATGCTGAACGCTGCTGCAATGATTTTTATGTTATTCAATAATCGACTGCATCAGTATAAAGGTGTAGAAATGAAGTCAAGTTTAGAATTCTCATTAACAAGTGATGAATTAGAATATATGGATGTAGACGGCGATAGACAACCGTTTGAAGCGCTAAACGTGGCGGTTCATCTACGGGCTTTATCTGTAATAGTACCTAAATGAATTAAAATGATTTTTTAACAACAGGAGGATTTATATGAAAGTGCGTCGCCGTTTGAATACACTTAATTTAGAAAAAATAAAATTTAAATTTAATCCAAAATTGTCGATGCAAACGGTTATAAATATTATTACCGTTATTATCGGATGTTTTATTTTTGCAGTCGGCATCAATGCCTTCATGATCCCTGGTAACTTAGGTGAGGGCGGCGTCATTGGTATTGCATTGATTTTATTCTATGCCTTCGAACTGCCAACCGCGATTACAATGTTAGCGCTCAATGCAGTGTTGATGATTTTTGGGTTTAAATATTTAACGAGAACAGCGATGTACTATACAATTTTTACGATACCAATGATATCTTTAATGCTATGGTTAACTGAAAGTTGGGTTGTTGCAACCGATCAAATACTTGTCCAAACCGTCTTTGGCGGCTTACTTGTCGGGGTGGGCATTGGGCTTGTGTTACGCGTTGGCGCAACAACAGCAGGGACGACGATACTTGCACAGATGGCAAATAAGTTTTTTGACGTAGGTGTGCCATTCGCATTATTGGTATTTGATCTCATTATTGTACTCGCTTCGTTGACTGTCTTAACGATGGAGCAGGTGTTATTAACAGTTATTGCACTCTATATCGCGATGAAGACGATGGACTTTATTATAGAAGGTATGAACCCGAAGAAGGCAGTAACGATTATTACCGAAAAGCCCGAGGAGCTCGGCAAGCTTATTAATACAGATATTCGTCGTGGTGTGACGATTATGAACGGTAAAGGATTCTATACAAGAAAAGATAAAGATATACTGTATGTCGTTATTAATAGAAACCAACTGACACGTTTGAAGCGATTGATTAAACGAGAAGATGAGAATGCGTTTGTCGTCGTGCACGATGTGAACAGTGTACTCGGAAATTACTTTATATAGTAGTAAATGAACAGCCCAAACACGCTTACAGTGTTGGGCTGTTTTTGAGCATGGCTTTATGGGGTACCTTCTACACGAGCACCGTCGCATAGAGGATAGACCCGCTATCTTCTACACGAGCACATAAAAACCGAGACCATCACGGTCTCGGCTCCAATTCAAATCTTTATTATGCTGTTTTCTTCGTAAATACGCGTTTAAAGTTCTTAATAATACCTTTTTCTGTCGATAACACGCTGCCTCTGTACACGCGTGCTGCGAGTAATAGCGCGATAATAATAGTCACAATCATAATCGCAATACCAATGAACTGTACCGTAAGGTTTTCCGGGTTATGCATGATTCGTAGCGGCATAACGAATGGTGTAAAGAATGGTATATAACTTGTGATTGTTGTGAGCATGTTCTCGCCTGTAACTGCATTAAATATCCCGATGTAGAAACCGGCAATTGTCAGCATTGTCACTGGCATAATCCCTTGCTGTAAGTCTTCCATCCTTGAGATGAATGATCCTAAAATCGCAGCAATTGCGAGATACAAGAACATACCGAGTATAATGTAAATCAGTGTAAACACTATAATTGTTAGCGTATGGTCATTACTTTCGATACCGAACTCTACGAGTGTCGTATCTAAATCAAACGACATAAATGCAATTAGGCCAACGATAACAAATATAGCGAGCTGGGTAAGTGCAATTAAGAACATTGCTAAAATTTTTGCAACAAGGTGTTTAACTGGTGACATACTTGAAACAATAATCTCAATCACACGGGATGATTTCTCCATTGCGATTTCTGTCCCAATTTGTGATGCATAGTTGATGACTGTAAAGAACATGATGAACAACCCAATATTAAAAACAATTAAGTTGAGTGGTGATATATCAGCACCGATTGAGAATATTTCACCTGTCTCTGAAACACTGACTTCTTGATCGAGCACGTCGTACTCAATCGTTGCTGGGCTGTTTAATGTCGCGACCTCTTCGGCCGTGATATCAATTTCTTCTAAAGCTTGTGCACGGTTCATCTCATTTAACGTAAATCGAATGTTCGCATTTAAGTTGTTCGGAATATCTTCCAGTGCGCGCATTGTCGCCACAACAGGATATTCATTTTCAACCTCAATTAACACTACATTTTCTGATAAAGAGTCGCTCACATCATTTGTATACGTAAAGCGCTCGTCTTCTTCAACATGAACATCCATAAAATTCGCATAAAATTCTTCTGATGCATCCACTTCTACAACGACTTCAGAATCATCTTGGAATATGCTGATGATGCGGTCCACGTTCGCCACGACCAAGATAAAAAATACAATAATTAACGTTGCGATAATAAATGATGGCGACTTCAGCTTCGAGAAATAGGTATGAAAGAATGATGTTAAAAACTTATTCAAATTTCTCACCCACCTTTGCAATGAAGATATCGTTCATCGATGGTTCTTTTACTTCGAAACGTTTAAAGTAGCCAAGCTTGATCACTTCATTATAAATTGGTTCAGCGTAAGACTCGTCTTCGATTTTAATAATTGTACGCTGACGCATTTGCTTAAACGATAAAACGCCCGGGCTTTCTTTAAGATGTGTTACATCGTGTTCGCCTTCAATAACAATCTCTTTTTGCCCAAAGTCAGACTTGATTTGGTCAATGTTCCCTGCGACTACAGAGCGTCCTTTATTTAAAATACAGACGTTCTCACATAACTCCTCAACGTGCTCCATACGGTGAGTACTAAAAATAATAGTGGCACCGTTATTTTTTAATTCAATTACAGAGCGTTTCAAGATTTCAACGTTGATTGGATCGAGACCGCTGAATGGTTCATCTAAAATGATTAGTGATGGATTATGAATAATTGCTGCAATCACCTGAATCTTTTGTTGATTCCCTTTTGATAGCTTTTCGATCTTTTTATCTTTGTTCTCGGGTACTTCGAATTTTTCTAACCAGTAATCAAGCTGCTGGTCGACTTCTTTACCAGTCATTCCTTTAAGCTTCCCTAAATATTGAATTTGCTCGCGTACTTTTAGTTTAGGGTGCAGTCCACGTTCTTCAGGTAAATAACCAATGTTATCTGTCATTTTATAGTTAATCTTACGCCCTTGATACGTCACATTGCCGGTCGTCGGTGTCAACAATCCGAGGATCATGCGGAACGTCGTTGTCTTACCTGCACCATTCCCACCGAGTAAACCAAAGATTTCACCTTCCGGAATATTGATGTTTAAATCACTAACCGCGAGGTTATCTCCGAAACGTTTTGAAATGTTCTCGATACTTAATGCCATATATGTTTCTCCTTTACATAGGAATATTTAACACATTTTAAAGTTTATCATATAAACTATAGTATGGAGGTATACATATGAGTGAAAAACAAAAGGACACACAAAAAGTAGCAAGCTTTAATGCGTTTATGCGTCTGTTAAAACGCACGAATTTAAACAGAAAACTATTCATTCTCGCGATTGCTTTAACATTACTCGGAACAGTTGGCGGACTTATTGTGCCACTGCTCACACAATCATTTATCGATGGATTTAACACAGACGTCATTACGACTCCGATATTGATTTTATTAATCAGCATATTTTTGCTGAGTGCTGTTATCAATGGATTCTCATTTTATGTTTTAGGTAAAGTGGGAC
Organism: Aliicoccus sp.; assembly: GCA_041838435.1. Taxonomy (GTDB): domain Bacteria; phylum Bacillota; class Bacilli; order Staphylococcales; family Salinicoccaceae; genus Aliicoccus. The sequence goes on from JBGYPO010000065.1 coordinate 10,045, forward strand.
AGACGGTCATTCAAGGTTTAAGAGAAATCATTTGGGATAAATTTCTGGTTTTACCCGTCAGTTATTTTGACCAAACAAAAAGTGGTGAATCTGTCAGTCGAATTGTCAATGATACATCTATCATTAAAGATTTAATCACGCGACATTTTCCAAATCTTATCAGCGGCGTACTTACTGTACTCGGTGCGATTGTCATTCTTTTATATTTAGACTGGAAGATGACGCTGATCATGTTTGTTGCATTACCACTTGGAATTCTGATCGTCATTCCTCTCGGACGCAGGATGGGGAGAGTCTCACGTCGACTTCAGGATGAAACGGCATCGTTTACAGGGAATGTTCAGGAAACACTCAGCGAAATTCGCCTCGTAAAATCTTATACCGGTGAAGTTTATGAGCGTAAAAAAGGTCGTAAAGGTATAGAGGAACTTTTTAGATACGGAATGAAAGAAGCGAAGATTCAAGCGTTTTTATCGCCGATAATGAGCACTGTCATGATGTTGGTGATTATCGGGGTGATTGGGTATGGTGGACTCCGCGTTGCAGAAGGTACATTAACAATCGGTACGATGGTTGCATTCTTACTCCTGTTATTTCAAGTGATGATGCCGATGACGATGTTCGCGATGTTCTTCACCGAATATAACAAAGCCCTTGGTGCAACAGACCGCATCATTAGCATCCTAAAATTAACACCTGAGTACACAGCAGAAGAAGCGGCAGATATTCCGTTTAGAAAAATCGAGTTTCATGATGTCGACTTTGAATACGTGGAAGGCACGCCCGTCCTTGAGTCGGTCAATCTAACGCTCAATCATAATGAGAAGTGTGCATTTGTTGGACCAAGCGGCAGTGGTAAATCTACTATATTTGCACTCATTGCACGCTATTACGAAGTGTCAAACGGCAAGATTACGATAGATGGTGTAGACATACGAGATATTCCTATCACGACGTTAAGAGGGAACGTCGGGTATGTTGCACAGGAAAGTGCATTGATTTCTGGGACAATTCTTGAGAATGTGACATACGGACTTGAGCCGGGAACTTTCACGATGGATGAAGTATATGATGCTCTCGAAAAATCATATGCGAAGGAGTTTATTGAAGCACTTGAAGAAGGTGTGAATGCAACCATCGTACCGATTGTTAACGTACCTTCTGCAACGCGGAGTCCACCATACCCAATCACCCCGATAATCACCAACATCATGACAGTGCTCATTATCGGC
>JBGYPO010000066.1:0-5310 GCA_041838435.1 Aliicoccus sp.
AATATGGTCATGCCTTTTATGAACATGCGAATGATGAAGATATTATCAAAGTACCTCAGCGCGATAACTCAGATGATTTGGAAGTGACTGCGAAGGACCTGGCTGACATTATTGAGCTGCGTGTTGAAGAAATTTTAACACAGGTATTTACACAGCTTGAAGCGGCAGAGATTACACGCGTTACAGGTGGCTTTGTGTTGACGGGTGGAACTGTAAATCTCGTTGGAATTAAAGAACTTGTTCAGGATTTAGTATCAGAAAAAGTAAGGATTCATATCCCGAATCAAATGGGTGCTAGAAAACCTGAATTTTCAAGTGTAATTTCAACAGTGTCATCTGCTATACTATTTGATGAACTCCTTGATTATGTTACAATTGATAATCATGAGAGCATTGAAGAAACACAAGAAGAACCAGTTCAAGAAGAAGGTAATTTCTTCTCTAATATTTTCAAAATGAGACGAGAAGAAAATGATTCTAGAATTGGTAGATCAGATGTGAAATCAATTGAAAAGACAACTGAGACTGCCGAAGAAGATACAGTCGACGAAGTCGATGAAGTTTCACCTTCGTTTGTTAAGGTCGAAGAAACTGATGATTTGAACCGAAAAGCACAAGAAGACACAGAAGAATTAGAACAAACAGAATCGTCAGGTTATGAATACGAAGAAGAAATAAATGAAGTATCAACTGATGAATCACATGATGCACGTAAAGATGACAGGGATGAAGAACAAGTCCAAAGTAAGGGCGACTACTTCAAAAAACTATTTAAAAATTTATTTGAGTAATATTCAAGATATTGGGGGAAATGAATTATGTTAGAATTTGAGCAGGGTTTTAATCATATGGCTGCGTTGAAAGTTGTCGGTGTTGGTGGTGGCGGTAATAACGCGGTAAATCGTATGATTGATGACGGCATGCAAAATGTTGAATTTATTGCGATTAATACGGATGGCCAGGCATTAAACTTGTCTAAAGCTGAAAATAAAATTCAAATTGGTGAAAAATTAACACGTGGACTTGGTGCGGGTGCTAACCCGGACATCGGGAAAAAAGCTGCAGAAGAGTCACGTGAACAGATTGAAGATGCTATTGAAGGCGCGGACATGGTGTTCGTTACTGCAGGAATGGGTGGCGGTACTGGAACTGGTGCAGCGCCGGTTGTTGCTAAAATCGCAAAAGAGATGGGTGCATTAACTGTTGGTGTAGTCACGCGTCCATTCTCATTTGAAGGCAGAAAACGTCAGCAACAAGCATCAGACGGTGTAGAAGCAATGAAAGCAGCGGTCGATACATTGATCGTTATTCCTAACGACCGTCTACTTGATATCGTTGACAAATCTACGCCTATGATGGAAGCATTTAAAGAAGCAGATAACGTACTGCGTCAAGGTGTACAGGGTATCTCTGATTTAATCGCAGTATCAGGTGAAGTGAACTTAGACTTTGCAGACGTTAAAACAATCATGTCTAACCAGGGATCAGCACTCATGGGCATCGGTGTATCAAGCGGTGAGAATCGTGCGATTGAAGCTGCTAAAAAAGCAATTTCATCACCATTACTCGAAACATCAATCGTTGGTGCACAAGGTGTGTTAATGAATATCACTGGTGGTGAGAATTTATCACTCTTTGAAGCACAAGAAGCTGCAGACGTTGTGCAGGATGCGGCAGATGAAGATGTGAACATGATTTTCGGTACAGTAATTAACCCTGAGCTTGAAGATGAAATTATCGTTACTGTAATTGCAACTGGTTTTAATGACAAACCAGTTAAAAGATCAACTGAGCAAGATACTTTCGGTGGTGCGCCGATGCGTGAAAGACAACCTGAGCGTGAGGAACCAACTGTACGTGAACGTGATTACCGAGCACCACAAGATGATGTAGAAGAAGATGATGGCGATGTACCAACATTCTTAAGAAATAGAAACAGACGTCGTAGATAGAAAGACAAGCCAGAAGGGTACATACCTTCTGGCAATTTTTTTGAGGTGGATGAAGTGTTTAAAGACAATGAATATTATGTTGGTAATCAGAAAGAGAACCTAGTATATGGTTACACAAAGCGGATTCATGGGCACAGTGCGTATCCAGAGTATGCACTGAATATGGCGCTGTACATTGGTGACGACGATGCAAATGTTCATGCGAACCAACACACTATTGCTAAAGAGATTGGTATTGGAACTGAGCATTGGATTGCTCCTATTCAAACGCACGGTAATAACATTGTGCAAGTCACATATCAGGACCAAGGTACGAATATTTCCAGTTTAGGTGATGCATTAAATGATGTCGATGCCATTTATACATATGACAAAGTACTGCTCACAATGAATTATGCAGATTGTGTGCCAGTTTATGTATACAGTGAGGCAAACACTTTTGTCGGACTCGCACATGCTGGCTGGCGCGGGACGAGTGGTCGCATCACAAGCCGTTTAATAGAATCTTATGAAGGAAATATCAATGATTTAAGAGTCGTCATTGGTCCAAGTATTAATATGGAAGCGTATGAAGTAGACGATCGTGTAATTAATGCACTTCGCAATCACGGATTATCAGATACTTGTATTAAAGAGACTCAGACGGGTTATTTACTAAATTTAAAAGAAGTCAATAAAAACCAGGCGTTGGATGCTGGTATTGATGGGTCGAATATTTACGTAACGGAATTAGGTACAGAAGATACATCGCAGTTTTTCTCGTTTCGTGTTGAGGGTGGCAAAACAGGCCGCGCGATGGCATTTATTGGGAGGAAATAATGTGACAATTAAAGATAACTTTGAACAATTAACACGTGAAATACCTAAATCAACAACTGTTGTTGCAGTCACGAAATATCATACTGTAGATGAAACGCTTGAAGCATATGAAGCTGGTGTACGTCATTTTGGAGAAAATCGTGTCGAAGGATTTTTAGAAAAAAGAACGGCACTGCCTGAAGATGCCCATGTGCATTTTATTGGTACTTTACAATCCCGTAAAGTGAAAGATATAAGTGAACACTTAACATATTTGCATTCGCTTGAACGTTTATCAGTAGCTAAAAAGATTGAGCAGCTCTGTGACGCACCAGTAAAGTGTTTCATTCAAGTGAATGTGTCCGGTGAAGCGTCAAAACATGGCCTCGCTCCAGATGCAGTTGAGACATTTGTGATGGAATTAAAAGAATATAAGAAAGTACATGTGGTCGGTCTGATGACTATGGCACCAGAAATTACTGATGAAGAAGAGATTCGTAGTGTATTCATAAAACTTAGAGAATTAAACAATGCACTTGCAAAGTTGAACGCTGACAATATACAATTAAAAGAACTAAGTATGGGTATGAGCAATGACTATCACATTGCCACAGAAGAGGGTGCTACATTCATACGTGTCGGCAGTAAAATTATGAGTAAGGGGTGAGTCAATGGCTATCGGGAAGTTTTTTAAAAATTTCTTTTCGGTTGAGATAGAAGAAGAGGTTGAGCCGGAATTTGCACGACAAGAATCGGGCGCGGATAAAGAGTCACCTCAGCAGAAATCGACACAACCAAATTCTGTACAACCAGTTGAAAAGAAAGTGCAGAACCCGGGGTCGAATGTGCAATCTAAAACACAACCAGTTCAATTGACACGTGAAGAAGATAAAAGCACAAACGCAAAAAAAACGTTGATGCCATTTTCTCTGAAACCCAAAGATATTACATCTAAAGTTTCCGACATTCGTAAGCAGGAACAATTAAAAGAAGCACCTAAAACTGCCACTAAGGAGTATAATACTATGAGTAATCTTAAAGCAGATACGAAGGTACATTTGATAGAACCCCGTGTGTATACCGAGTCACAAGATATTGCAGATGAATTAAAACGTTCTAAAGCAACACTTGTTAACTTAACACGTGTTGACCAAGCAACGAAAAAGCGTATCATCGACTTTTTAAGTGGTACGGTTTATGCGTTAGACGGTGATATTCAGCGCGTCGGTCAAGATATTTTCTTGTGCACACCGAATGACTTTGGTGTATCGGGTGAGATTAGCGATCAGTATGAACAATATGAAGAGTAAGGGGCAATTTACGTGGATTTAACATGGGCTGTACAAGCAATTGAATTTTTTAAAGACTTTTTACAAGCAGTTTTTCCGTTTTACTTTTTTGGATGTATTATATATATTTTTAGTTCTTGGGTCCCAGGTTTAAGAGAGTCATCATTCATGCAGGCAGTTGGCATGTTATACGAACCTGTGATGGCACCATTTAGAAAAATTATTCCGCCACTTGGTGGCATGATTGATATTACACCGATTATATTCTTATTTGCATTACGATTTTTCTATATTGGACTAATTATGTTTTTATCGTGGATACAAGGATTAATGATTTAAATGCTAAAGACGCCCGCGCGTCTTTTTTATTTGGAGGATAATTTAAGATGAAAGATATTTATCAGCATTTCAGACCCGAAGAGAAAGACATGATTGATATGTTCAATTCTAAGTTTGAAATTGCGAGCCGAGACTATTTCCCAGTCCTGCTTGACTTTTTAGATCCGCGCGAGCGCATGATTGTTGAGAGTATTAGTGGGGCATACGACGATATAGACGTGCATTATTATGGTGGTGGTACGATTGGTGAAATGCGTGAGCGCATGCGCGGATTGTTAGTCCCTTCTTTACTGGAGTTTGAGATAGAAGATTTTGATATCACCATTTTTGAGATGGATTATCCAGAGAAATTTATTTCGCTCGAACATCGCAACATACTTGGGGCAATTATGAATGTCGGTGTTGACCGCAGTAAGATTGGAGATATTGTCACCGGTGAAGCCATTCAATTTGCTGTTTGTACACCGTTCAAAGAATTATTTGTTGAGGAACTCGAGCGCATTAAACGCGCACCGATAAAATTGAAAGAAATTGATAGTGAAGGGTTTGTGGAACCTGTTGATGATGGTGTGAATAAGTCCATACTCAGTTCATCAATGCGCTTGGATACAATATTATCAAATGCGCTTAATGAAGGCCGTTCAAAATCACGCGATCGCGTTGAAAAAGGTAAGATAAAAGTGAATCACACAGTGATTGAAGACAGCGCGTTTACTGTTGAGGTCGGAGACGTGATTTCAGTGCGCCATTTCGGTCGCGTTGTTATTGAAGATCATATGGGAGAAACGCGCAAAGAGAAACATCGGTTGAGCGTGAAGGTGTATAGTGGGAAATAGGAGTTAATAGAAGGTCGTTTGAGTCACTGTGGACTGACAGTGACCTAATTCAGGGTAGTTTGAGTCACTGTGGACTGACAGTGACCTAATTCAGGG
>JBGYPO010000067.1:0-4166 GCA_041838435.1 Aliicoccus sp.
TATCATAACTTATATTTTCTGTTAAAATTGATGAGAGATGTTCGAACTGCGATTTTAAATGATAATTTATTAGAATTTAAAGAAGCATTTTTTGAAACATATGGATTAAATGAAAAGAATCCGAAAAATTTCTAGGGAGTGTATTTAATGGAAACATTGGTTGCGTTTTTACCGTTAATTGTGCTTGTATTAATCATGTATTTACTTATGATTAGACCAGCTCAGAAACGACAAAAAAATATGCAGGAGATGCAACAAAGTCTCGAGCGCGGTGATACTATCGTAACTATCGGTGGTGTTCACGGTACAGTTGAATCACATGATCAGAAGCACATTTACTTAAGTGTGGATGAAGGTTCTGGAACTGTGCTCAAATTTGACCGCGTTGCATTAAAAGAAATTGTTAGAGATAATGATAGATAAATCTATTGTTTAAATGTTTAGCTGACGTATGTCAGCTTTTTCTTTTGTTTAAATACTTAAGTGTTATAATTAGGGTTGTTTATGATACATATAATTTTGAGGTGTTATGAGGATGAAAGTGAAATTTAGTCGAATTTTAACCGCACTTCTTCTAATTGTTGGACTGGGAACAGTAATCAGTTTAACAACAGAGGATATGCTAGATGATGTTAGTTTAGGACTTGATTTACAAGGTGGATTTGAAGTCCTTTATCAGGTTGAACCGCTTAACGAAGGGGACAACATCGATGACACTGCGATGCGTGCAACAGCGAATACGCTCGACTCGCGTGTAAACGTACTCGGTGTAAGTGAACCTAATATTCAAATTGAAGAGGGAAATCGAGTACGTGTGCAGCTCGCTGGAGTAACCGACCAGACAGAAGCACGTGAGTTGCTCAGTACACAGGCAGAACTTACGATTCGTGATATCAATGATGAACTACTGTTATCTGGTGCTGACTTGGTTGAAGGTGGTGCGAGTCAAAACTTTGACGATATGAACCAACCGATGGTTTCACTTGAACTTAGAGATTCCGGACAGTTCAGAGATATCACAGCTGAGATCTCACAGCGTGCACCTGGCGAGAATTTAATGGTCATTTGGATGGATTTCGAAGAAGGTGTGGATAGCTTCGAACAAGAAGTTCAAGCAGCTGATCCGAAATTTATTTCGGCACCGAGTGTCAATCAGCCAATCAATTCACGTGAAGTTATGATTTCTGGTGGTTTCCAGGGTGAAGAAGGTCTGAAGCGTGCACAAAACATCGCAGCACTGTTAAATGCGGGATCACTCCCAGTGCATTTAGAAGAAATTTATTCGACATCAGTCGGTGCACAATTTGGTGAACAGGCTTTAAACGATACGGTTACAGCTGGTTTGCTCGGGGTTGCCATAGTATTTATTTATATGATTTTATTCTATAGAATGCCTGGTGTTATCGCTGTTATCACACTCACAACATACATATTTGTGACACTTCAAGGATTTAACTTAATCAGTGGTGTACTCACATTACCAGGGATAGCTGCACTTATTCTCGGTGTCGGTATGGCTGTAGATGCGAACATTATTTTATACGAACGACTTAAAGATGAACTTAGAATCGGAAGAAATTTAAAGCAGGCCTATAAGAGGGCAGCATCACAGTCGTTATGGACCATTTTTGATGCGAACTTAACAACACTTATAGCAGGTATCGTCTTATTCGTCTTCGGTACAAGTTCTGTGAAAGGTTTCGCGACGATGCTTATCCTGAGTATTCTTATGAGTTTCCTGACTGCCGTCTTGCTTACACGTGTGTTAATGAATCTCGCTGTTAACTCGGGATATTTTGATAAAAAACTCGGACTCTTTGGTGTCAGTGAGAAAAGCAGATATAAACTGTCAGAGGGTAAAGACATCGAGGATTTAACAACGCCGTGGGATCGTCTTGATTTTGTAAAACACAGTAAGAAATTCTTTGGACTGAGTATTGTTCTTCTAACAGCAGGTCTTGTTGTACTCACTCTATTCCAGTTAAATCTCGGCATAGACTTTACGTCAGGAACCCGTGCTGATATCACAATAACTGAAGACGCCACAGTGGATGATGTTGAAGACGAGCTCGCTGAGCTTGAGCTCGAACCAAATTCCATCACCACCTCCGGGGAAGACTTGGTCGTTGTAAGGTATGCAGAAGATCTATCGCAGCAGGATACGACGATGATGCAGGATCACTTTGAAGACCTGTACGGCACAATACCGATGGTCAGCACAGTGAGCCCTGTCGTTGGTCAGGAGCTTGCACAGAACGCAGTGTACGCATTAATATTTGCTTCACTCGGCGTTGTGGCATATGTTGCAATTCGTTTCGAATGGCGCATGGCAGTGCCGACCGTTATTGCACTCCTGCATGATGTATTCTTTATGATTGCTGTGTTTAGTTTATTTAGACTGGAAGTTGAAATCACGTTTATTGCAGCAGTGCTTACGATTGTTGGTTATTCGGTCAACGACACCATTGTCACGCTAGACCGTGTGCGTGAGAACTTGCGCAAAATAAAAGTAATTACAGATCCAGACACAATCGATCTCATTGCGAACCGCTCGTTAAGACAGACCTTGACGCGCTCGATCAATACAGTGCTTACAGTCATTATCGTTGTAGTAGCTCTCGTCTTCCTAGGTGCCACGTCAATTACAAACTTCTCAATTGCTTTACTAATCGGTTTAGTAAGCGGAGTGTATTCTTCAGTTTTTATAGCAGTTCAGCTATGGGGAATATTAAAGAAGAGACAGTTAAAGCAGGCTGGTGGAGAACTTGTTGTGTATGAAGAGAAAGACCCAACTGAAGAAAAGATATTAGTATAATATTTAACGCCTAAGCGAGCTTAGGCGTTTTTTAGGATGTGAGTTCGTGGAACAATCGAAATTCGAATGGAAACAAAGACAAAAAGAGTCATCAATAGATCAATCATTGATTGACCAATATAAGCTGAACGCACTCGAGGTTACCATACTGGAAAACAGAGGTATCACCACCGAAGAGACGATTGAATCAGTTATAAATCCTAAGCTTCATGATGCAAATCTCTTACATGATATAGAAACTATCCGACAAATGATCATGCATCATATTGAGCAACAATCAAATATATTAGTATATGGTGATTTTGACGCAGACGGTATTATTTCAACAACGCTTATGTACAAGGCGCTTAAGAATAAAACATCATCTGTCAATTACTTCATACCGAACAGACTGGAAGAAGGCTACGGGCCTTCCGCAATTGGTCTCGAGAAAAGTGATGCACTTGATAAACAATTGGTTATATTTATCGATAACGGCGTAAGTGCAATTGAAGAAATCAAGACATTAAGAGAGGCTGGTATAGATGTCATCATAATTGATCACCATCAATTCCAAGACATAATGCCAGATGCACTTATACTGCATCCAAATCATCCGGATGGAAATTATCCAATGCCGGATCTATGTGCTTCAGCTGTAGTGTACAAACTACTTGAATCGATGAATATGGCGAGTGAATATGACATAATACTTGCCGGTATAGCGACTGTCACAGATTTAGTGCCTATGTTTGATGAAAACAAAGCGCTTGTGAGAGAAGCGTTAAAGCACATGAATCAACGCAATCATCCAAGCATCACGCAGCTGTTAAAGACCGCTGGGCATTCCGGGATAATTGATGAAGAGATTATTGGATTTTCAATTGGACCACGTTTAAATGCGACAGGGCGACTTGGGCAGGCACATATAGGTGTGCAGTTTTTACTTGAAGAAGATACGGCTCAATTACTTGAACAAACGCTTGAAATAGAACAGATGAATCAAACGCGCAAACAACTGGTTGAAGAGATATTTGTAGAAGCTGAAGCGTTGGTAGAGCATACTGACGACATAATAATCGTTTACAAAGACGATTGGCATCTAGGTGTACTTGGTATTGTCGCATCTAAAATTGCTGAAAACTTTGGCAAACCTGCGATTGTACTCTCACACATTAACGGTCATTACACTGGTTCTGCGCGTTCTATAGAAGGGTTTAATCTATATGCCCAAGTAGAAAAAGTGCGCGACTTTCTCAGTCACTTTGGCGGCCATGCGCTGGCACTTGGGTTGTCTGTTGAAACAGATAAATTAGAACTGTTTATACGTGAAATAAATGCGCAGGCTGCATCACTTGAACTTAAACTAAAA
>JBGYPO010000068.1:0-4170 GCA_041838435.1 Aliicoccus sp.
ACGCTTTCAAGTCCAGAAGGTCGTCGACTCTATGCACAACGTAAAATAGATGTCGAGACAACTTACGGTCACTTGAAGGCGAATTTGGGGTTCACTCGGATGTCCGTTCGAGGAAAATCTAAAGTCCATAACGAGTTAGGCATTGCCTTAATGGCAGTGAACCTCAGGAAACTCGTCCAGCAGTCTGTATGTAACTTACTTAAACATATAAAAAACGGCTTGGAAATCTTAAAATCAAGATTTCCAAGCCGTTTCACTTATTTCTCAAGGGGTTTTGTCCCAGCCCCTTTTTGTTGTAGCGAGGGCTCTCGTTACTAGTTCGCCACAATATTTACGAGCTTGCCTGGTACAACAATAACTTTTCTCACTGTTTTACCTTCAATTGCTGATTTAATTTTCTCGTTTTCAAAAGCAACAGCCTCCAGCTCTTCTTTCGTAGCTGTTGCGCTGACTTCCATCTTGTCTTTCACTTTACCATTCACCTGTACAACAATCTCAACTGTATCTGCAACGAGTTTTGCCTCATCATACGTCGGCCACTCTTCATATGTGATTGATTCTGTGTGTCCAAGTTTTTCCCAAAGTTCTTCTGTCATATGCGGTGCAATCGGGTTGAGTAATTTCAAGAATCCTTCTACCATCGTTTGATCGATTTTATCTTGTTTGTAACCATCATTGATGAAAACCATCATTTGAGAGATTGCTGTATTAAAGTTAAGTGTCTCGTAATCTTCAGTCACTTTCTTAATTGTTTCGTTATACACTTTATCTAAATCTTGTGTAGGGTCATTAACGATACGTTCTGAAACAGTACCGTCTTCATTAATAAACAAGCGCCATACACGGTCTAGGAACCTGCGTGAGCCGTCGAGCCCTTTATCGCTCCATGCAATCGCTGCATCAAGTGGACCCATAAACATCTCGTATAAACGCAGTGTATCTGCACCGTGAGAATACACGATATCATCTGGATTGATAACGTTACCTTTAGATTTACTCATCTTTTCATTACCTTCACCGAGTATCATGCCTTGGTTAAATAATTTTTGGAACGGCTCTTTTGTTGGAACCACACCGATATCGTAAAGCACTTTGTGCCAGAAACGTGCATATAATAAGTGCAGTACCGCATGCTCTACCCCGCCGATATATAGGTCAACGGGTAGCCAATGTTCAATCTTTTTAGGGTCAGCGAGTGCCTCGTCATTCGTCGGGTCGATGTAGCGTAAATAATACCAGCAACTACCTGCCCACTGTGGCATCGTATTTGTTTCTCTGCGGCCTTTCATGCCGTCTTCGCGTGTCACATTGACCCACTCCGTGTTGTTAGCAAGTGGAGATTCACCTGTTCCTGACGGTTTAATGTGCTCCATATATGGCAGCTCAAGTGGCAATTCTTCTTCAGGCACAGTTGTCATCGTGCCGTCTTCCCAATGAATAATTGGAATCGGTTCACCCCAATAACGTTGGCGTGAGAACAACCAGTCGCGAAGTTTGTACGTTGTTTTTGCTTCACCAATTTTGTACGTTTCCAACATCTTAATCGCTTTTTTAATGCCGTCTTCTTTATTTAAACCATCAAGCGGACCAGAATTCACGTGCGGACCGTCACCTAGGAAGGGTTCTTCTTCAATGTTGCCGCCTTCAAGAACTTCAATGATTTGAAGATCGAACTTTTTAGCAAATTCATAGTCACGGTCATCATGTGCAGGAACTGCCATAATCGCACCTGTTCCATATGATGCAAGAACATAATCCGCAATCCAAATTGGGATTTTCTTACCATTGAATGGGTGCACTGCATATGCACCAGTAAATACACCTGACTTATCTTTGTTTAAATCAGTACGTTCTAAATCCGATTTATGTGCTGCTGTGTCTTGATATTTTTTTACATCGTCACGCTGTTCTGACGTCGTAATTTTATCAATGAGTGCATGCTCAGGCGATAAAACAGCATACGTCGCACCATATAGTGTATCGGGGCGTGTCGTGAACACGGTAAAATCATCATCATGACCGTCAATTTTAAATGTCACATTCGCACCCACCGACTTACCAATCCAGTTGCGCTGCATGTCTTTTAAAGACTCCGGCCAATCTAAATCATCGAGATCATCAAGTAAGCGCTCTGCATACTCAGTAATTCTTAAAACCCACTGACGCATCGGTTTACGCACAACCGGATGTCCGCCACGTTCAGATAACCCGTCAATAACCTCTTCATTGGCAAGCACTGTACCGAGCGCTTCACACCAGTTCACCGGCACTTCATCTACATATGCAAGACCTTTATTGTACAGCTGGATAAAAATCCATTGCGTCCATTTATAATAATCAGGGTCAGTTGTATTTACTTCACGGTCCCAGTCATAGCTAAAACCAAGAGATTTAATTTGACGCTTAAACGTTGCAATATTTAACTTGTTGAATTCATGAATTGAGTTTCCTGTATCAATTGCATACTGCTCAGCTGGTAAACCAAATGCATCCCACCCCATTGGGTGCAAGACGTTGTATCCCTGCATGCGCTTCATACGGGAAATGATATCCGTTGCTGTATAGCCCTCCGGGTGCCCAACATGAAGTCCTGCACCAGATGGATAAGGGAACATATCAAGTGCATAAAACTTCTCTTTATCGAAATCCTCTTCAGTTTTAAATGTCTTATGTGCATCCCAATAATCTTGCCATTTTTTCTCAATCGTTTTGTGATTATAACTCATTTTAATTTCCTCCTTATAATATAAAAAAGTCCCATGCCTAAAAAATAGACATGGGACGATCATTTATATTGACCGCGGTACCACCCGCATTCACAATTGTGCACTTTAGTATTAATTTAAGCATTTCAACAGGCGAGTTCCTCTTTCACATGTGTTGATTCGCAGCTCCATCAACTCTCTGTAACATGTGCTCCAAGTACTATTCCTGATAGTCTTAAGTGTATATCAAGTTTAAATATTATGCAATGAGATTTAGTTTTTTTGGAAATATACGAATTTTACATAATTGCAGGGTTAATTTACAATTATTAAATTTCTGTAGTGAAAAGAGGCTGTTTTTATCAGTTTTACTTGCAGAAATGTCAAAACTGTAAAATGACAAAATTGGGTGGATTTTATAGAATTTGAATGAGGTGATTTTTATTTGGTAAATACAATACGGAAGCGCACAAATTTGCATGAGCAGCTCGAATATAAACAGGTTCGAAAGTTTGGAAATGTTGAAGATCAAAAGAAACTTGAGTCTCTCAGGCTAGGTTTTACAGGGGAATTATTTTTTGATAGTTTAGTTGATGAAGAAATTCCTGGTGTAGTTCATCTGAAAGATTATCGATTTTGTGTAGAAAATAATGAATATCAAATTGATAATATACTTTTGACTGGAGACAATTTATTCTTGTTTGAGGTAAAGAATTTTAGCTTTGATTTAAAGTATACACCTGACACTTGGAAATTTATGAACGGCAAGGACTGGATTGATCCGCTTACTCAAGTCGATCAACAACGCAATAAATTTAATCAACTACTTTTACCTACTAACTACCAGCTTCCAATTTACAGCAACTTGGTTTTTATCAATCCATCGCAAACGATTTACAATTTAACTGAGCATCCTAAAGTACACACGTTTAGTAATATAAGAAAGCGCCTTAACATAATTCATAAAGAGAATGCTGTGAATCATAGCCAATTATTGAAGTATTTAGAAGACAATCGCGTCATTCATTCTAAGTATAAACAGGATATTGAAATTGAAATTGATAAGATGAAAAAGGGAATTGTCTGTTCGGAGTGTTTTAGTTTTTTACACCGAACATCACAAAAGCGTTTCATCTGTTTGGGATGTAACAGAAAGTTTACTGGTAAGGAATCAGCAAAGGAAGTAATTCGAGAGGTTAAAATCTTAAACTCTCATTTAAAGTTAAACTCATACCAACTATCTGCATTAACTGGAGGACAACTTTCAAGTGCTTTATTTAGAAGGCCCGAGGTGAAAGTTGAGTGGGATGCATGATGATTTTTATGGTATATATTTATTTTTCGAACCGATTGTAGCGATTCAGATAACGATTCGCTACAATCACATGTTTTTCGAACCGATTGTAGCGATTCAGATAACGATTCGCTACAATCACATGTTTTTCGAACCGATTGTAGCGATTCA
>JBGYPO010000069.1:0-4351 GCA_041838435.1 Aliicoccus sp.
GCTATTTATTGATGTATATATTTTACATTTTAAAATATAAACATGAAACTTTCGAATATTTTCCATATTATTTACTAAGAGAATTTTTAATTTGTTTAATATGTTTATGAAATAATTTGTACATTCTATAACAAGAAAAAGCACCTCACTCAAAAGAGTCAGGCGCTTTTCTTTTATAGAATAAACTTGCTTCTATTCTTCAATATTTAATTACCCTTGACGCTGACGCGCATCTCCTGCACGTCGCAGTGCTTCACCGACGTTACGAACACAAAGCATTAAGACTAAGATTAGAATTGCCGCAGGCATCCATACCCATGGTCTATGTTGTAATGTTTGTGTGTTTTGTGCATATGCCATCAATGTACCAAGCGAAGGATAATCTTCAGGGAAACCGAATCCAATAAATGATAATCCTGCTTCAATACCAATGTTTGCAGCTAAACTTAACGTTCCGTTTACGATGATGATACCAACTAAGTTTGGTAACAACTGCGTGAATATAATTTTAAAATGACTCGATCCCATCGTTCGGGATGCGTTGATGTAATCCAGTTCTCTCTCTTGAAGTGCTAAGGAACGTATTAAACGTGCGGTTCCCATCCAAAGAAAGGCTGCCATCATAAGGGAGAATGTGAATATATCATAACTAGGTACGATTGTTACGAAAACAACAACGATCATTAAGAATGGAAGAATGATCATGAAGTCAACGAAACGCATCATCGCGTTGTCAATTTGTCCACCGAAGTATCCACACACAACGCCGTACACAATACCAAAACCTACTGAAATTAATGTAACTAAGAAACCAATTGCAAGTGAGTTACGCGTACCGATAATTAATTGTCCGAAGATATCTCGTCCACCATAGTCAGTACCTAAACGCCACTCCTCATTTGGTGCAATGTTTATTGCAAATAAATCTACAGTAACAATATCTCTTAAACTTAAGAATAAAGTTAAACCGAATACATAACATGTGATCAATGTGAATATTATCAATGAAAACAGCGCTAGTTTATCCGCTAGTATTTCTTGGACAATAATCTTCCAACCCGGTGTACTTTTAGGTAAGTCAGAAATATTGACGTTTTTGTAACTTGCATTGTCATTTGTACTCATATTGCCCCTCCTTTACTTAATGCGAATACGCGGGTCGATGATACTTAAGATTATATCTGAAAGTAATGCCCCGACGATTGCTAAGAATCCATAGAATAATATTAATATGTTCGCCACACTATAGTCACGTGTACTAATAGATGATAAGAATAGTTGACCCATACCAGGATATCCGAAAATTTGTTCAATGATTACTGATCCACCAAGTAGACCTGTGATCTCATAACCGAAGAATGCAGCAATCGGAATGATTGAGTTTCTGAATACGTGCTTAGTATATATCTTTCCTTCTTTAACACCTTTAGCACGGGCAAGAATAACAAAGTCTTTTTGCTTCGTCTCGATAACACCACTACGCAGATACTGGACAGTACCTACAAGTCCGATCAAGGCGACGGATAAGGATGGTAACACAAGGTGATTTATCTTACTCAATACATAATCGAGCGACCCTGGTGGTATACCTGCTCTTACCGACCCACTCGTCGGGAATATTGGCCATACGAAACCAAATAAGTAAAGTAATACAAGTGCGAATACGAATGTTGGAGTCGCGAATCCAAGGTAAGTGTACCCAGTAATAACGCTGTCTGTGATTGTGTCATTGTAACGTCCAGCGATTAAACCTAATGGTAAACCAATTGCGTAAATGAAAAACACAGTCATAAGAGATAACCAAATGGTATTCCAAATTCTATCTCCAATTAAATCAACAACTGGTCTTTGGTGGAAGATTGAGCGACCGAAGTCACCATCTGAAACCATTGCCCACACCCAGTCACGATACTGTATGTACCATGGATTATTTAATCCAAGTCTCTCTCTCATAAGCTCTAACTGTTCACGGGGAATATCTGGGTCAATCAGACCACTTAGTGCATCCCCGGGCATTAATGATGCAAGTATAAATACTAGAACACTCAGCAAAATGAGTTGTGGAAATGTGATAATCAAACGTCTAATGATAAATTTTATCATCTATATCAACTCCTAACCGGTGGTAACGCAACTCTATGCGTGTCTGAAATTTGTTGTAGTGGAAATGCGCGTCCTTCTTCATCTAAGTAGTCCGAGAAGTTTTGCTCATACTCCTCTTTTAACTGTTGACGCAACGTTAAGTTTTTCTCAACAGCATCTACATTCGTATCTGGAATCGCTGCTACTAGTCGCTTTGTATATAAGTGCTGTGGATTTCCAAAAATGTCATCCACTGTACCTTCTTCTACAAGTCGACCGCGATACATGATACCTAAGTAAGAACACATATGTCGTACTACACCTAAGTCATGTGCGATGAACAACATCGTTAAGTCCATCTTGTTTTGAATCTCTTGCATAAAGTTTAATACTTGAGCTTGAACGGAAACGTCAAGCGCTGATACCGGCTCGTCGGCGATAATTAATTTTGGATTTAACGCAATTGCACGCGCCACACCAATTCTTTGACGCTGACCACCACTAAACTCGTGTGGATATTTGTAAATCGCACTTGGTGGTAAACCTACAATATCCAATAACTCGAGCACTCTATTAATACGTTCTTCTTTATTCATCGAATGATAGTTGTTAATAGGTTCAGTAATAATATCATATACGCGCTTACGCACGTTTAATGAAGAGTAAGGATCTTGGAAAATCATTTGGATGTCTTTATGATTGTCTACTTTCTTACCTTTACCTGTTAGCTCATTGCCATCAAATACGATAGAACCTTCGGTCACATCGTTTAATCCCATTACAGCTTTACCAGTGGTTGTTTTTCCAGAACCTGACTCACCAACTAAACCATATGTCGTACCCTCAGGTATTTGAATTGAAACACCATCAACTGCTTTAACATGGTCTTTTACAGTATTGAAAAAACCACCGCGAATTGGGTAATGAACTTTTAAATCTTTTATTTCTAAGATGTTGCTACTCATTCCCATTACCTCCAATTGCGTCTTTCGAAAGTTCACGCTCTTCTAATTGAGCCAGCTCTTCAGCATCAAACTCTTTTAAATAGAAGTTTTTGTAACATGTACAGCGGACAAAGTGACCTTCTTCCACTTCTCTTAACTCAGGATGACTCTCATGCTCACTCTGATCGATCCATGGTATACGTGGTGCAAATCTACAAATAGTACGATCTAATTTATGTAACGCCGGTACGACACCCTGAATGACATGCAGCTTTCCACCCATTTGATCTTCTGACGGGATTGAGTTTAATAATGAACGTGTATATGGATGTTTAGGATTTTTGAAAATCTCTTTAACAGAAGCAATCTCTACAATTTCACCCGCATACATTACTGCAACTCTATCTGCCATTTCTGCAACGACACCCAAATCGTGTGTAATTAATAAAACACCTGAACCCAGATCGCTCTGTAATTCACGTATTAAATCTAAAATCTGAGCTTGAATTGTCACGTCCAGTGCTGTTGTCGGCTCATCTGCAATCAATAGTTTTGGTCTGTTTGCAATTGCAATCGCGATAACGACACGCTGTCTCATACCACCTGATAATTCGTGTGGGTAGGATTCTGCAACTTGTTCAGGTCGTGAAATTCCGACACGTTCAAGTAACTCTACAGCGTACTTTTCATTCTCATTTTTCGATTTTTTACCGTGGATATCAAGCGTTTCCACAATTTGCGCTTTGATTCTCATCAATGGGTTAAGCGCAGTCATCGGATCCTGGAAAATCATTGCGATTTCCCCTCCGCGTATTTTGTTAAACTTATTTGGGCCAAACTTAGTTAAGTCATTGCCCATGAAGTTAACTTGTCCTTCTATTCTTGCTTTTGTATGTAATCCCATGATGCTAAATGCTGTCGCACTTTTACCTGAACCTGATTCTCCTACAAGCGCGAGCACTTCGTTCGGTTTAATCTCAAACGACACATCGTCTACAGCAGCGAAAAAATTCTCCGCCTATTTTAAATGATGTCGTAAGATTTTTTACCTCTAATAAATTTTCAGCCATTCCCATCACCTATTCTTTCTAAGACTATACAATGCAAACTCAATGAATATATTTCTTGACAAAATAGTATACACTATGATTGCAAATGATATTCAATAGCATAGACCTATTTTAATGCTTAGGTTTTTCAAATGCAAATCATATTTTAAAATAATCTGAAAACATTTTTCAGAAAATACAAACTATGGAAATTGTCAAAGATTGCTCTCTGTCACCCCCCAACAATAATATATGAAAGTGTAAGCGATTACAACA
>JBGYPO010000070.1:0-8428 GCA_041838435.1 Aliicoccus sp.
ATATCGCCCTCACTCGGCTTGTTAATCTTACCGATTTCTGAAGCTATAGCCTTAACCCTTTCACTGCGGAGTGCGACATCTTTTGACGTCTGATCAATTTTATTTTTAAGTGCGATGTATCGCTCGATACCCTTTTCCGGGAAAATAACAGGTTCGTCTGTCATCTTAAGTTCTAAGTTGTGCCACTCAAGAATCTCTGGATGATACATAATCTCCTTCATCTTATGCTTATGAATGAGTGAGAGCTGATGGACAGCATCTTCCTTATGCGCGAGACTTTCCTCGATTGAAATGCGGTCATCGACAAGTGATGCATAGCGTGACTCATTCGCTTCAAGGTTTTTTACTCTTGTTGAAATTTCTTTAATATCTTCCACTTCTTGATTCAGCGTCGGTACGGAACCATTTTTCTTATAAATCGTTGCGAGTTCCTTATCGATTGTGTTTAACATCTCATCATACTCATGAGAACCAAGCGCACCTGCTCTCAGCAAGTATTCCTGCAACTTATCTTCAGTCATATTTGTATGGATATCCTGCAACCCAAGCACATCAAAACTAAAAATTGAACGATATGTCTTTTTATCGATAAAGTTCAGCTTCTTCGTTAACCACTGGTCACCTTTAACACTGCCATCTTTAAAGTAAACCTTTAAATCCCCCTGAACCTTGCCCTTTACGCGCTCAATCTCAACGGGCCCGTTCACATCTTCAAATTCTACAATGAGTTTACCACCGTACATATTATGCATCCGTGGCTCACGTCGCGGCTCAGCATCTGTACGTCTAGGGAAGCCAAATAGAATGGAGTGAATAAATGACATCATGGTCGATTTACCCGCTTCATTCTCACCGTAAATTTGAATAAATTGCATATCTGTATCTATGACTTTGTCGACAATTTTACCGTAGCCATACACATGGAGTGATAATATTTTCATCTAATCTACTTCCTCATTAACATTTTCAGTCTTTCTTCGCCCTGTTCGATGAGTGCATTTTTATCGATTGAATCCATTGGTTCTAAGAATCTGTTCACTTTAGGATCCATATAAATACTGTTCAGTGCTTCTTTAAATAAAGATTCGTCTTCACCGGAAGTCTGTCTAATATCTCGAAGCAAAGCAATCGAATCATTTTGTAAATACTTGATGTTCATCTCATCAATCCAGATAAATGTCTCGACATCCGTCTCGTCTTCTTTCAGCAGATCCATAATCTCAACATAATCTGCCTGATTCAGTTCATCTTCACCTTTAACCTGCACAGTCAGCTTCACAATTTGGTTGCCCTCAGTACGGATGTTATTCTTAAATTCATTGAGCATATTATATAACTCATGCTTGTTTACAGTCGTCGTATCAACTTCATACTCAACGAAAGTTACTTCCTGGGTCGCAACGAATGTACGTTTTAACTCTACTTCATCACCTTCAACAAAGATAAAACCCTTATCGCCCACTTCTTTTTTATGGCGACCTTGAATATTACCCGGGTACACAACTGGTGGTAAATCACTCACTTCATGACGTTTATGAATGTGACCGAGCGCCCAGTAGTTGTATAGTTTTTGATTCAATGATTCAAGCGTAAACTCTGTATATCGCTTTTCAGGATAACTGCTCTTTGAGTAAGTGCCGTGTAACATCCCGATGTGGATACCTTTGTTTTTCTTACTTGAAGGATAGTGATCAAGCTTATTCTCGTAACTATCATCGAGATAATAGCTAAAACCGTGAACATAAACCTGCTCTTTCTTACTGCTCTCAAGTTCGAATGTCTCAACTTCATCTAAGAAGACGTTGACATTATGCGGCCAGCTTGTATTGAAACCCGAACTAAGCGGATCATGGTTACCATGAGACATAAATACAAAAATACCTTTTTCTTCTAGACGTTTAAACTGTTCTTTTAAAAACACTTCTGATTTTAGGGTTCTGTTTTGGTTATCAAACACATCTCCGACAATAACAATAAAGTCCACTTCTTTGTCAATTGCGAAATCTATCATGCGTTCGACACTTTTGTAAGTGCTCTGCATCAAGTCATCTAAAATATTTTTCGGCATAGATGCACGCGCACGGAATGGACTGTCGAGATGCAAATCTGCACAGTGTATAAACTTAACCATCTAATCACCTTTTTATTGTTTAATTTATATATATTATACCAAAAAATAAAGAGGCCTATGATTACGACCTCTTTACAATTTCTTATTTGTTATTTAAACCATATAATTCTTCAATTGGTTTCATGATGACGCGGTTCAAATCTTGAATTAACTCGCTCATTTTTTGCTCTGCTTCCATCAATGCTTTGATGTTGTCATCTTTCTCGATTTCTTCTGCAGATGATTGTGCACGTTCAATATCTTCTTCTAAAACTTCTTCACCCATCATTTGCTTTTGCTGTAATTCCACTTGAACATCTCTGAACGTATCGAATAATTGTTTAGATTCAGGATTTTCATTAACCTTAGTGTATAAATCCTTCATATTATTAAACTCATCAGATTTTCTTAACGCACTTTCAAGTGCATTTGCCTGGTCATATACATTTACCATTGTAAAACTCCTCTTAAAGATTTGATGTCATTATTTTAACATACTTAAATGAATTATAAAATTGATACCAATAAGCCCTGGACGATACCTATCATGCCGCCAAGCACGAATCCGAGCAGCGCAATCATGCGCAGTTCTTTTCTTGATACATCCATTACTAATTCTTCAATTTTTGATAATTCAAAGTGATCGATTTGATATTTAATTACTTTAGCCAGCTCCAGCTTATCTAGGATTTTCACTAAGTTTTTACTCATGTATATGACAAGGTTATCAATAAGACGCTCTTTACCTTTCTCTTTAAACGAGTTAAACAATGCTGGATTTATATCACTGATAGGAATATTGAGTTTAGACTCTAAATCAAGCTGCACTTCAAGATAGTCCCCGATACCGCTGAGCATTCTCGTTTTATCTTGTTCTGATATAAATGAGCCGACTTGTCTATCTTTTAACGCATCATATTCTTTCACGATAAAACCCTGCAATATATTTGACATTTTTGGCTGATCTAACAGTTTTACAAACTCGTTTTGTGCACGCGTGGTCAAACTGTCTTTCGTAAAGAATAACTTTATGCTGTTCGCCAGTCGTCCGCGATTTTCAATGAATTCATCAATCATCGTATAGATATCTTGATAACCATCGTCAGACGTTACATAGCTGCGCACTTTACTAATCATCATTTCATGTGCATCCGCAACATACTGGTCTATATTTTGTCGTGCATCGCTTGGAATTAACGCATCAATTTTCGCGTCGTAAATAGAATCTCCATAGTTGATGACATAATTTCGCATCTCCTCATTTAAGCTTGTTAAGATTTTTTCTGATAATGAAGGATGGATACGTTCTAGAACATATGATATCGACCATTTTTCTCGCTCCATCGTTTCAAGCTGTTGGTCGACAAATAATGTTAAAAAGGATTTTGTATTGTCACTTTGTAATTTTTCTATAAACACTTCAGGTGTCAACAAATGGCCCATGATGATGTTACCGAGCTTTGTGGATGCTTCTTCCCGTCGTCTCGGAATTACGCCTGGTGTAAAAGGCAAACGCATACCAAATAAGTATTTCGGCGCGTAAGGTTTAAATAACATCGTAATCGCCAAGTGGTTTGTCAGTCCGCCAATTAGCGAACCGATGATCGCCATGATTGTGATCAATATAAAAAATTCCATTGTTGTTCACCTCAAAAAAAATAAAATAGCACATAGTGCTATTTTATCAGAATAGAGACATATTAAAAAACATCTAGACATCTAGTAGTTTCTAAAATATGTCCAGGCTTCACGTTCAATACTTGATGTAAAGAGAGGTTTTGGCAAATGACGTGAAACTCTATATAATTCATTCTTCTTATTGTATTCAATCAGAAGACTATCTCTTGTATCTAATGTTTCCCAATATAAGCTTTCAGACTCTATGTCAGGATATGCGCAAATACCACGTGAAAGTTGTTGGGCAATTTCAAGTGGGTCTCCACCAAATGAATTGATGAGCACCTGACTGTCTCTGAATAGTGCACATATTGCTAAACAAGTCGTCCAGTTTGGCAATATTCTTTCTTTTTCAATTTGAACCAGTGTCTTCTTGGACAAACCTACAGTTTCACTCATCGTGTCTTGTGTATAGCCCGCTTCTGTTCTCACCATCTTCATTTTCTTTTGGAGAACTTGCACGAAGGATTTTTTATCCATATATGTACTCCTAACCTATATATTTAACTAAAACTATTAACATAATTGTATTAGCTCTACTTAAATATAATACAAGAGTCAGAATATTTAAAGCCTTTTGCATATAATCCTTACCTTTTTAGTATAAATTGATGATTACATGTTCACTAAGTTGTTTTTTAAGGCATAAATGACCACTTTTGTCCGGTCACTGACTTCGAGTTTACTTAAAATATGACTTACATGTGTCTTTACAGTTTTCTCACTTACAAACAATGCTTCGCCAATTTCTTTGTTTGATTTACCTTTAACTATCTCTTTTAACACTTCCATCTCACGAGCGCTGAGTGGGTTTTTCTCGTGTGGTAATTCATTATCTGAGTCCATCGTATTTAATATATCTTGATGAATGACCGTCTTGCCATCAATGCAATCTTTAATCGCTTCGATAAGTTCATGTGCTTCCATTTCTTTAATAATATAACCATCTGCTTTTGCCCGATACACAGGTCGGATGTATTCTTCAGATGTGTAGCTCGATAATATTAACACCTTCACTGCTGGATAGTCTTTTTTGATTAAGCGTGTCACTTCAATCCCGTTCATCTCAGGCATAACGAGGTCAAGCAGTACAAGGTCTATATCCTTATGGTTATCCTTTAAGTAATCAAGTGTATCCGGTCCGTTACTGAATTCTTCTACCACATTGATATCATCTGTAGTAGATAATAAAAATTTCATGCCTTCACGCACAATATGGTGGTCATCTGTCAATATGATATTTACCATGATTATCAGCCTCCTCTTATAATGAAAAATTAAGTTTTATGATTGTGCCTTCGTATTTACTTGATAGTACCTGGAATGTTCCGCCAAGTTTATCCATGCGCTCCTTCATATTCTTTAAACCCTGGTTCTCTGGCTTTACCAATTCGATATCAAATCCAATACCATCATCTCGAATAATGACTTGCATTGCATCATCTTTTAGTTCGATATGTATGTATGCAATGTCTGTTTGCGCATGTTTCCTCACATTATTTAGTGCTTCTTGCGTAATTCTATATAGCTGTGTTTCAATATAATCGGGTACTTTATAAAATCCATCGATTGTGATGTCCACTTTAATATCGATAAGCTCCGCGTATTGCTCGATTGCGTTGATCAATCCATTTTCTAAACCGATGGGCTTCAATTGCCAAATCAATGCTTTCATTTCTTGCATCGCATGTCTTGCTGTTGACTCGACACGATCAAATGTGTCGTGCACTTTATCGATTGATGTCAGTTTCTGTGCAGCATTTGCAGTAATAGAAATTGAGAACAGCATTTGATTTACTGAGTCATGGAGTTCGCGTGCGAGACGCTGACGCTCACGGACAATAATCGTTTCCTTTTCCTGATCGTTTAATTCAATACGACGCAGTGTAGAACCGATTTGAAAGCCTATAGATTCGAGTAAATGTAACTCATCTTCGTCATACACCCGCTTGTTTCTTGCCCCGACATTTAATATACCGTAACGCTCTTCCCCACTAAGTAATGGCACTGTTGCGTGATGTGTGATTGTCTCTTCATCGACAACCTGGTTTCTGTTAGCCTTCTCAAGACGTGAACACGCAATAATATTTGATGCTTTAGGCAACTCATTGTTGTTAAACTTTTGCACACACCAACATGTGTCATCCTTTAAATATTTGAAGTTATTCGCAGCTAAGCGCTCGGGCAATTGGTAATGGCCGACAAGCTCATGCTTACCCTTATCATCGATAAAAATTATCCAAGCGGTATCGTAGTTCGTATTATCAATAAGCAGGTTTAATACACCTTGTATCATCTCAAACTTATCCGTCTCTTCATTTAAAAATTCTGCAATTTCTTTTAGTACGCGCAGTTTATCTGTCAATTCATTCACCACTTTCATTTATTCACTATTTCGTAACGTGTTACACTTATCAATACTGCTTATATTTATTATAATAAACATTACGTCAATAAGTTAAATGTTAAGAAGGAGCGATAAATGAAAACAAGTAATTTTTTAATGCAGATCATTGCATTGACCGCCCTCATTGCGACACTTGGTTCATTATATTTCAGTGAACTTCGGGGCTATGTACCGTGTGAATTATGCTGGTACCAGCGCATCATTATGTATCCGATGGTTCTTTTATCGGTCATGGCGATTATTCGCAAAGAGATGAATATTAGTTTTTACATATTAATAATCAGCGGCATAGGAATTTTAGTCGCAATCTATCACTATTCATTACAAAAAGTTGCGGTACTGGGAGATTTATCGATGTGTACGGGTCAATCGTGTACGGTACAATATATCAACTGGTTCGGATTTATTACAATTCCATTCTTAGCATTGATTGCAAACATCATCATTTTTGTCTGTGCGTTAGTAATTGTAAGGAATTTAAAAAAGAGGAGATTACAAGATGGGAAATAAGTTATTTTACGTTATAATCGGCGTGATTGTCGCCGGGTTTATTGTGGCATTTTTATTTATACAGAATTATCAAAGCAACCCAGACAACTTGAGTGAGTCGGGATATTATCCATACACGGATATTGCAGCAGAAGATTTAAATGGGTCAACGGTAGACTTGCTTGATAATGAGAACTACCAACTCAACAGAACATTAGAAGAAACTGTTGATGTGATTCAAGAAGAGACAGATGGTGTGTTTGTATACTACTGGTCACCTGTATGTCAATTCTGTCTAAATGCGACACCAAATTTAATTGATGCATTAGATTCAATGGATACGAATTTAGTACAGCTAAACTTACTGGAGTACGGTGCTGGTGCACAAGTGTTTATGATCGCATCCACACCGACACTGGTGTATTACGAAAATGCACAAGAAGTTGAACGTCTTGAAGGTGACCCGGGCGATTCAGAAACATTCCTAGCATTTATGCAGGCGATGGTAGACGGTGAAACATTTGTTACTGAAGATGCTGTAGATGATGATGCTTCGACTGATATTGAAGATGCGACTGACACTGAGGAGGAATCTTCAGAAGATACTGAAGATGAAGACCAATAATGAAATTTACTGTTCATGAAAAATTTGATTCTATCAGTCTAGAGGATATGCTAAAAACACTGCATGTGCCAAAAAAAGAAATGCACTTCTTACGCATGTCAAAAGAAATTCAAATTAACGATGAAGTTCAACCTTTAAATACCGTGTTGCACACGGGAGATAATGTGACATTACCTGCCCACGGTGAAGTGAGTCAGTATAAACCGAGCTACCGTACTTGTGACGTGTTATATGAAGATAGATATCTTGCTGTATTATTTAAACCACGCGGTGTGAAAACACACCCAAATGAATTGCATGAAACGAACACACTTATGAACCACGCGATTTATACGTTGGAATCAGATTATTTAGAACCGGTACACCGCCTGGACCAAGAAACAAAAGGTGTAATATTAGTTGCGAAGCATCCGTTAGTCAAAAAGATGCTAGACCACATGCTGGCAGAACGTGATATTAAACGTGTGTATATTGCTAGAGTGGATACAAAGAAACTGATACAACCCCAGACAATTAATGCACCGATAGAAAAGATGCGTTCAGAGCGCAATAAATATCATGTCGCACCACGCGGTAAAGAAGCTGTGACACATATTTTGAACTCACATGTTGGTGCTGAATATTGCGAGCTTGAGATAGAGTTAGAAACAGGTCGCACACACCAAATCAGAGTCCATTTAGCATATTTAGGCTTCCCAGTGATCGGTGATACACTATATGGCGACTCGGTGTTGAGAGACTTGCAATTATTTAGTTACCGCATTTCGTTTATCCATCCGATATTGCAGCATGAGATTAAAGTTGAATTAGATAAATCGACTTTGTAGGATAATATTTGATTGAGAGCACACAGCTTCCAGCTGTGTGGTTTTTTTATATACTTGTCTACTTGAGCGGGGGATTGAGGGCAGATCAGATTTTCTGGAGAACATTTTTGTTGCCGGGCGT
Source organism: Aliicoccus sp. (assembly GCA_041838435.1). Lineage (GTDB taxonomy): Bacteria > Bacillota > Bacilli > Staphylococcales > Salinicoccaceae > Aliicoccus. The sequence continues at coordinate 8,257 of JBGYPO010000070.1, forward strand.
TCACCAGAGCAGTTTTTTAGGTCGTGGGGAACGCGGTCACACACTTGGCGTTCCACAGACAAGTTTTTTAAGTCATGGGGAACGCGGACACACACTTGGCGTTCCACAGACAAGTTTTTTAAGTCATGGGGAACGCGCATACACACTTGGCGTTCCGCAGACAAGATTTTTA
>JBGYPO010000071.1:0-25637 GCA_041838435.1 Aliicoccus sp.
AATAGGTGGGCAACGATTACTTCTACACCTAGATCTGTGAGTGCTGGTGCGATTACTGAAGCAAGTACAACGTAAGTCGCTGTCGTCGGTAAACCTAAACCAAGCAGTAAACAAGCAAATAACGCTAAGATTAACGCGATGTACAACTGTGTGGATTCAAATACTAAGAATGATGGTAACGTCTCTTCAATTGTAGTCGAGAAGTTGAAAATAATTCTTGAGAAGCGTGTACCAAGACCAGTTGTTGTAATAACACCAATGATGATACCCGCCGTCGCACAGGCAGTAATAATACTTAAGCTGTTACGTGCTGCTGTTTCAAACCCATTCATTAAATCTTTAAATGTAAAGTCTTCTTCCGGTGCTTTTTGTTTTGTGATGTACATAAATATCGCAAAGATAACTGCAACCAGTAATCCGCCGATAACCATTGTTAAGATTGGATCTCTCCAGCGCACAACTTCACCAACGAATATCCTTGCACCAAACACATCGTTTAACGCAATCAACCCCTGGTTAATATAACCAACGATATATTGCATTGAGAATGCTAATGCGAGTAAAATCGCACCCCATATTGCTGTACGTGCAAAACTTTTTCTAAATCGATATGTAAAGAATGCGATAACAATCATTACAGTAATCGAATAGAAACCTGAAGCGTTAACGGACGCACGTTCTACAACTAGGAAATAAAGAAGAACGAGTATCGGGAATATTAAGAACCCTTGACGTATTAATAATGTTCTTGCTGGTATAGTCTCTGACTTTGGAATCCCATCAATACCATATTTCAACGCTTCAAAGTGGACCATAAATAAAATACCAAAGTACGTAAGTAACGCCGGGATTGCTGCTGCTTGAATAATTTCATAGTATGGTATTCCTGTCATCTCAACCATGATGAATGCTGCCGCACCCATGACTGGCGGCAAGAATTGTCCACCGGAAGACGATGCAACCTCAATACCACCGGCAGTTTCCGGTCTAAATCCTACACGTTTCATTAATGGAATTGTAAACGTACCAGTCGTTACAGCATTTGCTGTAGAACTACCTGAAATACTACCCATCATACCAGATGCAACAACTGCAGCTTTCGCTGGCCCACCTTTCATTTGACCCACAAGTCGTATTGCGAGGTCGATAAACATCTTCCCTGCTCCGGTCGACTCTAATATCGATCCGAATAGTATAAAGATAAATACAAATTGAGCGGATGCATAAATTGGTGTACCAAATATACCAGTACTTCTCCATGTCATTTCATTTACAAAACGTGTGAGGTCTGCTCTGTTATGGTAGAGATCTCCCGGTAAATATTCCCCTAAGAAGAAATAACCAATAGCGATTGATGCAATAATTACCAATGGAAGTCCAACAACACGGCGTGTCGCTTCAACGACAAGCACAATAAATATCCCGCCGACGATTAAATCCATTTGAGAAATACGACCTGCGAGAACTTCCGGTGCTAACTGACGATCGATAAGGTACCAGCCGATAAACAGCACCCCAACGGTAATAACAAGGTCATACCATGGTATGGTTTTTTGATTGAGACCTTTCTTAATTGGAAAAATCATAAACGCGAGCATTAGACCGAGCGTCAAGTGAATGATTAAGAACGTTCTTGAACCAATGTTCGGAAGACCGAATCCTGCCACATATAAATGGAACGTCGATAAAAACACCGCGACAATCGTAATCAGTATTGCGTAGAATTTTTTAGGGATACGGTCACTACCCTCTAGCTGGTTCACAATCCGTTGCTGTTCTTTCTCATCGATAAACTCAACACCTTTGTACGGTGTGTCTTCAATATCCTCACCGACATGACTGTCATCTGGTTCAGTCTTACTCATGTCAGTTTCTTTTTTCGTGAGTTCATCTTCTTCGTTTTGCGTATTTTTGTTATTGTTTTCTTTATCGCTCAAAATTCTCACCCCACTCTTTTACCACTATTCTAATGTTTTTACCTTGATATGGATAGTCCGAAATCAAGATTTCTTCATTACCATACGTTAAATAATGCGGATATAATTTTGATGGCCTAACGACTAAGTCATTAATTTGTTGATTAATATCTTTAATCGCAAAGCGCCCATCCTCTTCAAGCACAGTACCTTCATAGGGCAATCCTGCACCATATGACTCTGTGTAGCTTTCCATTACATATATATCCCCGTCCCTAACTTCAAACACTTCAGTCACATCACTGCGTTCGACAGAATGAGTATATGTCATAGAAAAAGTTGAACCTTTATCAAGCTCGATTGAGTGAATCACTACGCCCGTCTGGTCATCAACAAGTAATAGATGCTGTTCTGGTTTAAGTATATAGAAAATTAATACAATGCATATAATGGATAAAAAGACACTGCTAAACAGCAATGTCTTTTTATCTCTGACAATTTCTGTGATTTTCATACGCTTATAAATTACTCTGCGTCTTCTTCATCATCATCTTCTTCAGCGTCAGCATCTTCTTCAGCATCAGTGTCTTCTTCAGCGTCAGCATCTTCTTCAGCATCAGCGTCTTCTTCAGCGTCAGCATCTTCTACTGGATTCTCTTCGAAGAATCGAGCAGCACCTGGGTGTAATGGTACTGACATACCATCTAATGCAGTTTCAATATTTAACTCTTCACCACGAATGTGTGAGTTAGCAACAGTATCTAAGTTATCAAAGATAACATTCATAATTTCATAAACCTGATCTTCAGACATTTCATTAGAAACGATTACCATCGCTTTAACAGCAACTGTAGTCGCTGTAGCATCGAAGTTTTCATACGTCTCTTCATCTAACTGAACTTCAGTATAGTAAGAGTACTGATCAAGTAAGTCCGCTAGAGCATCTTCTTCAAAGCTTAAAATTTTAATATCCTGTTGTGCACTTAACTCTTGAACAGCACCTGTTGGTGTACCTGCAGTGATAAATGCAGCATCGATATTACCATCTTGTAAGTTCGTTGAAGCATCAGCGAAAGAGAGATACTGTGGAGAAATATCTTCCAAAGTTAATCCATGTACGCCTAAAATTTGTACCGCGTTCGCTTCTGTACCTGAACCAGCATCACCAACTGCTACACGCATACCTTCTAAGTCAGCAATTGTTTCGATTCCGCTATCTTCCATTACAACGACTTGAATCGTTTCATCATAAATAGTGAAAAGACCACTGAAGTCTTGTAACGGCTGATCAAACATGTTTTCACCTTCGAAACCATAGAAAGCGATATCGTTCTGAACTAATGCAAGTTGTGCATCGCCCATAGCTAACTCATCAACGTTTGTTACAGATGCACCTGATGCTACACCCGAAGCGTTTGCGTCAGTGTTTGTGTCAATAACATCTGCCAGTGCAATACCTAATGGATAATACACACCTGCTGTACCACCTGTAAGTATTGTTACACCATCAAGTGCTTCTGTACCCACTTCGCCGTCGAATACATCAAGACCCTCGTCATCGTTATCATCTGCCGCGACTAAGACCGCACCAAACATGAGCAACATAAACATCATGAAATATTTACGCATAATTTCTCTCCTTTATAATTGTTTTTACATCTTCGATTGTAACACACATAATTTAATTTATGAACACGTTTTCATAAATTTTTCATTTTTTATTCATATTACCTACTTAACATGCAATTTATTTTGCCGTCGCTGTCCATTCCTTACTGTTTTTATAACGCTTCACATGTGCAAAAATATTTTCTCCTGCATAGTCCTCGTTCGTATATACTGTGATCGAAAAATATTGCCCGCGTTCTGATAATTTCTCACTTACATAAATATCTCGCAAATGCTCATATAGATTTTTCATCATTTCCAATGTTAAGCTCTGATATTCTCTTAATAATTTTTTTTGTAAAATCCCGTTATTTTCAAGCACTTCCTGTACGACGATAACGAATGTCTCGCCTTCTTTTATATCATCTTCAAATAGATCGATTTGACCATGTAAACTCATGTAAAAGTACCTCCCTTTTAAATTTCAGTACGCAATTCCCACAGTTCCCTAAAGAAATAATGATCGACAACTTTACGTAAATAATTCACACCGGAACTCCCGCCGGTTCCTGTTTTAAAACCAATCACCCGCTGAACAGTCTTCATATGTCGGAATCGCCATCGTGCGTATTGCTCTTCCACATCTACAAGCTTCTCCAGCATTTCATACAAGATAAAGTACTCGTCTGTATTTAAATATATTTCTTTAAAAGCTTCTTTGACTGATTCATTTGGTGTGTACGACTTCGTAATATCTCTGTTGATAACATCATCATCAATCTTAAATCCTGCACGGTGCAGGGCACGAATCACCTGGTCGTACAAACTCACTGTGTTGAGCTGTGTTGTCAGTACGTCATGAATCTCTTTGTTGTGCTTATAAATTTCTAATGCATGTGTCGATTTATAACCTAAGCTGAATTCAACCATCCGGTTTTGATAACTTTGGAAACCTGATGCATGGCCGAGTTCATCTCTGAACTTTAAATAATCTGCAGGTGTCATCGTCGTTAATACATCCCATGCACTGATGAGCTGGCGTTGTATTGATGACACTCGCGCAAGTTTTTTCAACGCTTCTCTAAAATTATCATCTTCAATATCCAATGCTGCTGAATTAATCTCATGCAGCATCAGTTTCATCCACAGCTCTTTCACCTGATGAATGATAATAAATAATTGTTCATCATGCTGCTCTGACTTTGGTGATTGCGCAGATAAAATCTTATCTAAACCAAGATAGTCACTGTATGTCATAGATGCCGCAAAATCTGTTTTAACTGATTCATTGTTCAGTTTTACATCATCGTGTTTCATAATTATTCTCCTTTAGGTTTGATTACTGCACGGACCGGCGAACCATCGGCACCTGTAATTTTGAGCGGCAGCGCGATAAAATCATATACGCCTGGAACCACGTCATCTAAAACAATATTTTCTATAATCATAATGTGATTCTTGTGCAATGCATGATGCACATCTAACGTTTTAGATGTAATTTTATCGACGGATGGTACATCAATACCAAACAATGTCACATCGTTGTCCGCTAAATAGTCAACCGCTTCCTGACTTAAAGTCGGTACATCATCCGGGAAAATTGATTTATCATTTGCAGCACCTGTTTTTATGAGTAATATATGACCAGTAATGCGAACGCCTTGTAGTACTTCTGACGAGATTTCCTCAATACCTTCTAAATGAATGACTGTCGCAGTGCCAATATAGTTATTGATATCAAGCTGCTCCACTGTTTTTCCATCATTATCAAAATGGAACGGTGCATCAATATGGGTTCCGATATGTGTGCTCATTTCGAGCTTGCCAATATTTACAGAACCGGAATCTGCCTTGGTCACCGGAATAGAGTAACTAAACGGTGTATCTCCCGGCCACTCTGCGACATTATTATTTAATGCGACTGAAATATCTATCCAGCTCATGCAATCACTCCACGTGTATTTTCATAATTTAAGTATGTTTTATCTTCCAGAATCTCTTTTAGTATATTGACTGTTCTGTAGACATCTTCAAAAGAATTGTAAAGTGCCACCGGTGCTATCCTGACATAACTTGGCGCACGAAAATCCGGGATGACACCGCGTGATTTAAGCGCTGCATTTATGCCGGCTGCATGCGTGTGATGAATTAAAATGTGACCGCCGCGCGATTGGTCATCATCCGGCGAGACAATCTCAACATCATATTTACTTAGAACCTCAACTATCATTTCCCGCATAAATGATGTTAGGGCAAGAGACTTGCTGCGGATATTCTCAATACCCGCTTCATTAAATATTTCCAGACTGCCTATTAAAGGTGCCATCGAGAAAATATGAGGTGTCCCAATTTGCAGCTGACTCGCATCCGCTGCAGCATCAAATGTGTGTGACATATCAAACTGCGTCTGTTTATGGTTGCCAAACCAGCCCTTTAAGCTTGCTGACTTTTTGTGATGACGACCCGCCATATAGATTCCGCCAACAGAACCCGGCCCGCCGTTCAGATGTTTATATGTACACCAAACTGCATAGTCGACATTATGTTTGGATAATTCGTGCGGCACACTGCCAATTGAATGGCACAGGTCAAAGCCGATAAGGATTCCTTTATCGTGTGCCGCCTCTGTTAAACGTTCGATGTCGAGAACCTGTCCACTGCGATACAATACTGAAGGCAACAGTATGAGAGCAATGTCGTCATCCATCGCTTGAATTATATTATCTTCACTGATTGTGTGGCCGTCCTCACTTTTAACTTTAACAAGCGCATCCGAGTATCCTGCATCATCCAGTATGGACTGCAGTGCATATATATCAGATGGAAAGTTCAGTTCATCTGCTAATATTTTGTATCGAGACTCGGTCGGTTTATATAATGTGCGTACAGCCTGATGAATATTAACTGTCGTTGAGTTTGTCGCAAGCACTTCATTTGGGTTGGCACCGATGAGCGACGCCATCATTTCTCCAATTTTTTCACTCATATAAAACCAAGGGTTTTCCCCTTCTGTCCACCCATCGATACCATACGTTTTCCAATCATCGAGTGAATTGAGCAGAGCCTTCTCCGCACGCTTACTCGCAAGCCCAAGCGAGTTGCCGTCCATATAAATTTGATTTTGTGCGATATAAAATTCTTTTTTAAAGTCGCGCAGTTTATCTTGTTGATCATGACTTTGTGCGCGTTCTAAAAACGTTTTCAAATCTGTCCACTCCTTTTGTAAGTTCCTTCGTTTCCTATATAACTATTATTGTACATGATTAAATTTGAGTTGTAATTAGTGGATACGGGATTTGGATGTTCTTGGGTTCACGCCAGGGATTCTCATTGACTAGATAACACCTCTATCTAGTCAGCGAGCGATCTCGTTGGTTAGATAACACCTCTATCTAGTCAACGAGCGTTCTCGTTGGTTAGATAACACCTCTATCTAGTCAGCGAGCGTTCTCGTGGGTTAGATAACACCTCTATCTAGTCAGCGAGCGTTCTCGTGGGTTAGATAACAGCCCACAAAGGACAAAAACCACAAAAGCGACCGGAACTCCACAGTTCCGGCCGCCATACATAAAATCTATTTAATTGGATTGATATTCCAGATTTCTGTCGCATACTCTTCAATTGTTCTGTCTGATGAGAACTTCCCGGAGTTCACAGTATTCATGAACCCTTTTTTATAGAATGCTTTTTCATCTTTGAAGTCATGTGCGATTTGGTCCTGTACCTCGCGGTAATGCGCAAAGTCCTGCAACACTAAGTATTCATCGCTTGTCATCAGGCTATCATAAATGTCTTTGAACATACCTGTATTGTTGTCGTGATAAGTACCGTCAACCAGTGAGTCTACTGCGCGCTGTAAGCCTTCTGTCTCGGCTGCCACACGTTTTGGATTATAATTTTTCTTAAGCTCTGCCGCTTCGTCTGCTTCTAATCCAAAAATGTAGTTGTTCTCTCTGCCAGCCTCTTCAACGATTTCAACGTTTGCGCCGTCCAACGTTCCAACTGTCACAGCACCGTTGATCATGAACTTCATGTTTCCAGTTCCTGACGCTTCTTTACCCGCCATAGAAATTTGTTCTGAAACATCAGCCGCCGGGAATAATTTTTCTGCATACGACACGCCGTAGTTCGTTACAAAAATTACTTTAATAAACGGATTTACATCGCCATCTTCATTCACTTTATCGGCAACTTCATTAATAAATTTAATAATTGCTTTTGCCATATAGTAACCCGGTGCAGATTTCGCACCGAAGAAGAACGTGCGCTTCGTCCAGTCTCCGTCAGGATTCTCTTTTATACGGTTATACAAATCTTGAATATATAACGCGAGCATCAGCTGACGTTTGTATTCATGCAAACGTTTGATATGAATGTCAAAAATAGATTCAGGATCTACTGTGATGTACTCATGCTCCTGAATATAATCTGCAAGCTCTTGTTTTTTCGCTTTTTTCACATCGATAAAACGCGTCAATGTCTCATCGTTCAAATGCGTTTCTAAATCTTTTAACTGTGACAAATCTGTAATCCAATCATCGTTGCCGAGTTGATCAGTAATTAAACCGCTTAATTCTGGATTCGAGTGCAATAACCAGCGGCGTTGTGTTACACCATTTGTCTTGTTGTTAATGCGGTCCGGGTACACTTTATCCCATGCTGGAATCACATTTTCCCTTAACAAGTCTGTGTGCAATGCTGCCACACCATTTGTCTTCCGCGTCGCATAAATCGACATAAACGCCATGTGAATCTGGTCATTTTGTAAGATGAGATACTCATTCCACTTATCCTTTTCAATACCCCAGACTTTCAAGTTGTCAATCAGGCGCTTGTTGATCTCTTCAATATATTTATATAAGTTTGGCAACACCGAAAGGAATAAGTCTTTGTCCCACACCTCTAGTGCCTCTGCCAGCAGTGTGTGGTTTGTATATGCGAATGTTTTCTGAACGATATTGAATGCACGTTCAAATTCCAAACCTTCTTTTTCCAAGAGGCGAATCATCTCAGGAATCGCAAGTGCAGGGTGCGTATCGTTTAACTGGATCGCATGCAGTTTTGAAAATACTTCAAAATCATTATGGCCCTCTGCTTTAAACTTTCTAAACAGGTCTTGTAACGACGCTGATGTAAAGAAGTACTGCTGTCTTAGACGCAGCTGCTTTCCTTCATACGTTGAATCATTCGGATAAAGTATACGTGAGATCGTTTCTGCTTCATTTTGCTCCTGCACAGACTCAATGTAGCGTCCTTCATCAAATGCTTTAAAATCAAATTGCTCAACCGCTTCTGATTTCCATAAGCGCAGTGTGTTAATTGTGTCCCCGCCATATCCTATGACAGGCATGTCATGCGGGACAGCGCGCACTTTTTCATATTCACTAAACTCTACAATGACTGATTCGTTCGCATTTTTAATTAACCACGGTGAATCATTTTCAAGCCATGGGTCACGCTGTTCAACCTGAAACCCATCGATGAAATACTGTTTGAAAATACCATATTCATACAGAATACCATAACCTGATAAAGATAAATTAAGCGTTGCACCTGAGTCTAGGAAGCAAGCGGCCAAACGTCCAAGACCACCGTTACCAAGCCCGGCATCATCTTCAGCCTCTTCAAGTTCGTTGTAGTTAACGCCCATCTCTTCAAGTGTTTCTTTTACTTTCGAATCGATACCTAAGTTTATCAGGTTGTTTGAAAGCGCACGACCCATTAAAAACTCAGCAGAGAAATAATATGCCTGCTTTTTATTTTTAAATTTATCTCTCGACTCTATCCATTTTGGTACCAAGTCTTCCATCAGGGCACGGCCGACAACAATAAACTGCTCTTTGGGATTCAGCTCATAAAATGATTGACCATGGCTCTGGTATGCTTTTCTCTCTATACGTGTCTTTAAATCTGTCATAATATCCTCCCGAATATCTGGTTCATATTTGTAATTTTTTCTTTTAACTCATCCGTCAAATATCCGTCCGTCACCCGCCACACCCAGTTCCCGCCCAGTGTCGACGGCTCATTCATACGTGCGGTGTTATTTAACACCATCCAGTCCTGCATCGGTACGATTGCAAGGTAGGCATGTGAGCTGTATGTCGCACGGATAAAACCATTCGTATACCCCTCTTGATGCGTTAGATTTAGGTAGTCTTTCGCACGGCGCAACTCTTCTGTATTCGCCTGGAACAACCAGCCTTCCATAGTCATGGTATCATGATTTGAAGTATACGCAATTGAATTGTACTGATGATTGTGCGGTGCGAATTCAGCATTGTCTCCGCCGAAGCCAAACTGCACGATATTCATGCCGGGATATCCTGTCTCTTCTATCATTTTGTGCACTTCAGTCGTGATGAAACCGAGATCTTCAGCCAGTATATCCTGCTCGCCAAGCGCTGCATTAATCGCATGGAATAATCTTACGCCAGGTCCCTTTACCCATTCACCGCCAACCGCTGTCTCGCTGCCAAACGGAACTTCCCAATATGCTTCAAACCCGCGGAAGTGATCGATACGTACTGAGTCATATAATCTAAAACTCTCTTCAATACGTTTAATCCACCATTTAAAGTCGTCCGCTTCATGTGCATCCCAATCATAGATAGGGTTGCCCCAGAGTTGTCCAAACTCACTCATCAAGTCCGGCGGTACACCCGCGACAACCGTCGGCGCAAGGTTTTCATCAAGCTTGTAGAACTCAGGATTCGCCCACACATCCGCACTGTCGATTGCTACATATATAGGAATATCACCAATGATTTGTATGCCGTCATTATTTGCATATTGCTTCAGTGCATCCCACTGTGTTTTAAAATAATACTGTGTGAATACCCAGAACATAATATCTTCATGATGATCTTCTTCAAATGCATCAAGCGTCTTTTGATCACGTCTCTTGTATGTTTCTGCCCATTCCTGCCATGAACGTCCATCATGAAAATCTTTGATGGCCATAAATAAGGCGAAGTCGTGCAGCCAAGATTCTTCTTTTAAATATGTATGCAGCGCATCCTTAATCTCAGGAAATGCATTTTGGAATGCCTGCCTTAAGAGCGGATATTTGTTGTAGTAGAGCGCTGCGTAATCCACCTCTCCCGGATCATCGCCGAGATCCGTTTTTGCAACATCAGCCTCACTCAACCAGCCGTGATCAATAAACTGCTGTAAATCAATAAAATACGGGTTGCCGGCAAATGCTGAAAATGATTGATATGGTGAATCACCATAGCTTGTAATGCCCATTGGCAGTACCTGCCAATATTTTGTTTTAGTTTCTTTTAAGAAGTCGACAAACTGATAAGATGCCGCTCCAAAGTCACCGATTCCATACGCTGATGGTAATGATGAAATGTGCATTAAAATGCCACTTGCACGCGTATTCATAAAATGCCCCCACTCTGATTTAATCCATGTTAATTATAGCATTATTGCACATTAAAAAGACCATTTACATGAAGATTATCATCTCATAGAGAAAATAGTCTTTATACCTGACTTTCATTGTCAATTTATTGCATTTTAGCGGCTTTTTTACCAATGATTTTCAACATGTCAGTCATCTGTTTCACTTCTTCAACACTCAGGTCACTCATGATTTCCTGAATCACCTTTTCATGTTCCGGGAACACACGGTCCATCATCTCACGGCCGGTGCGTGTCAGGTGAATGAACGTCACGCGCTTATCTACGGTACATTTACGCTTTTCAATATAGCCATCCTGTTCCAACTCATTCACGACATATGAAATTGAACTCGATGCAACAAGCACACGCTCACGCAGTTGATTAATTGTCTGCTCACCTTTGTGATACAACAGTTCAAGCACACCAAATTCTGTAATACTCATATCCAGCGCTTTAATGTGCTGATGCGCCATTTGATCAATTGATTTAAACGCATGGTGCAACACGATGAACAATTTTAATGCATGATCTTTTTCTTCTTTACCTTTCTCCATTTTCTATCTCCCTCGTTTATATTAACCCTAATTTTTGTAATCCTATTTGAATGCCGTCCGCATGTACATCATCAGTTACCACATCTGCATCTGCCTTTAACGCATCTGAACTGTTGCCCATGGCCACACCAACACCAACTTCACGCAGCATCTCATGATCATTCGGACCATCACCGAATGCAATTGTGTCTTTGATATCAAAGTCTAATACATGAATCAAATGACGTAAACCAAGTGCCTTAGAACCTTCCTTTGGCAGCACATCCATACATACATCATGCCACTGGATAAAATGAAAGTCATCCGAATATCTTTCTAATATATCTGTATACTCATTCTCTTTAGCAAATAATAACCCCTGCAGCACATCTCGTGACTTAAAGTATTCCGGGTCATATCGATATGGGTATGGTAAGTCAAGTGTCGCAAGCGCCTTATCATATCTCGGGTGTGCATCAATACGCGATACCATATTCTCCTGATCCAAAAACATAAACGGACCTTTTTCAGCTTCCACTTCCTGCATAAACGCACGCAGGCGTGATTTATCAAGTGGGTTTTTAAACACCACTTCGTCGTTATGTACGACATATTGTCCATTCATCGATACATAAGAGTGAATATCGAGTTGATCCCTTAATTCCTGGAACATAATCGGTGAACGTCCTGTTGCTATCGCTGCGATATGTCCATTCTTTTGTAATTGAAGTATGGCTTCGCGCGCTGATTCCGGCAGTTGTTTTTTATCGTCGTACAACGTGCCATCGATGTCGAAAAACACTAATTTTTGCTGCATGAAACTCTCCTATTCGTTAAATCGTGATAACTTAAACTTCGACATATCAATGTCAATCGTGTCAGTTTCATCCGTTGCCATCAATTGTAATATCTCTCCGATTGCACTTGAGAATTTAAAGGCATGTCCGCTAAACCCGCATGCGAGGATAATGCTTTTGTCCTCATTCACGTAATCAATAATGAAATCCTGATCCGGCGTGACCGCATACGTGCATACATCACCGGATTTGGAATTGAGTGTGCTCTCTGAGAAATTGTCTTCAACAAATTTGGTTACACCAAGCTCCTGGTCATCCTGGAAATAACCGAACGGCTCCATATATTCTGCCGGGTCTATTGTACGACCGCCATCATGCCGTCCGACTTTAATACCTTCTGATTCGATATTCGGAAATCCATAATAGATTTTTCCAGCGTTATCCACATATGTCCAAGACGGGAAAATGTCCGGTTTATATAGTGCTTTCTCTCCGTCAAACCAGGAGAATGTTTTACGCAGCACTTCAATTGGCACTTCCATATCGATATGCGCTAGAATCTCATTGACCATTTTTCCACCTGTGATGATAAGTTTTCGTGCTTCTATCGTGTGGTCACCTAAATCCACAAAAACAGAACCTCCATCCTTATCAATGCTTACAATGTTGGCATTCATATAAAAATCTGCTCCGTTGTCACTTGCCAGGCGCTTATACGTGCTGATTACTTTTTCACTGAGTAAAATCCCTGTATCAAGTTCAAGGTAACCTTCAAAATCATCAGGCAGATTAAAACCCGGCCATCTCTCGTTGATTTCTTCACCTGTTAAAAAGTCATACAGTACATGATTCTCTTCTGCAGCATCTCTTAATCCATGTACATAATCACTGCCATTCGGTCCGAAACACAGCATTCCGTTCGTAATATATATATTTTCATTAGAAAATGCTTCAAGTTCTTTAAATAAAATATGTGCGCGTGTCGCGAGCGGGGTGTACGTATCCTTATCAAAGTGTGCACGCCGCATTAAACGAGACTCACCATGATGCGCACCTTCCGCGTGCGGCGGATTATGTTTATCAATCAGTGCAACCTTCTTACCCTCTTTCGCTAAGTAAAATCCAGCTGCCATCCCCATTGTGCCTGCGCCAATGATTGCTACATCGTACATTCGCTTCACCTCATCGTTTCATTTAATTAAGTTAAGTCTACTAAAGCGGTCTGTATTATTCAATCTCAGTTCGCACGAGATCTATGCGCTTTAGAATGAAAGCCACTAAGATAAAAGAAAGCGCAGTACCGACAATATTAATAATCGAATATTGCAATAGTGACAGATCGTGTAAAAACGGACGCTGTTCGATGAAGAAGTAATTTCCATGTGTCACATCGTTAATTGCAATCATGCCCACATAATAAATAGTGAACATACCGCCTGCTGCAAGTGCGCCCTTTATCGACGGTTTAAATTCACCGGTGACATACATGACCAGCGGAAAAAGGACATTGATTGCGTGCATGATAAAGAAAGCGATGCCTGCAATATTATAAAACGGCATGATTCCAATTGGATAGACAAATGCTGCAGCTGCAAATAAGCCGAAGTAGAAGATGATGTGGTTGAGAAATTTCGTGCGCAAGATGCACTGAATGATAATCAACCAGACAACAACCCGGCAGATTTGCAGCGGCAGGGAATTATCCAGAGTATAAAAATCATTATAGACGTACCAAAAATTGATGAGGACACGTTGAAATACAGCCAGCGTAAAGAAGATGATATAAATCTTTTTCATATGCCGGCTGAGGAAATGTCTAAAGTATATGACGAGAATAATTAAGAAAATAAATGACAGCAGATAAATAAAATATGATGTATCACCATGATTAATCGTCGGAATTTCATTAGACAAAATATAATTCAAATGCCTCATCCCCAATTAATTAGAGCTATAGCATATATACTATAGCTCTAATTATACTATAAAAATTGTAATAAATAGCCGGCACCGATTCCAATTAGAACAATCGACCAGGCAGGCAGCTTCCAAATTACAAGCAATAGGAATAATAAGAGTCCCAAGAAGAAATCCTGACCGGAGATAATCCCACTTGTAAGCACCGGATCATAAAATGCCGCGATGAGTAAACCCACCACTGTTGCGTTCACACCCATGAGTGCACTTTGAAACTGATGGTTCTCACGTAATGTTGATAAGAAAGGCAGCGCTGCAATGATGAGCAGAAAAGATGGTAAAAATACGGCAACAGTAGCTATGATCGCACCCGGCACATGCGCGATGACCGTGCCAAGATAACTTGCAAATGTAAACAGCGGACCCGGTACTGCCTGAGCCATCCCGTAACCTGCAAGAAATGCATCCGCACTAATAAGACCATTTGATACAAGCTCCCGTTCAATCATTGGTAAGACGACATGTCCGCCGCCAAATACAAGAGCCCCTACGCGAAAGAATGTGTCAAAGAGGGTGATGTAAATGTGATTAAAAAAATTGGCGATAATTGGCAGCAGCACTAACAGCCCGCCAAGTATTCCGAGTGCGTAATAACTGAATTTCCTTGGAATATCTATTGTAAAATGCTCTATTTTTGTCGCTTCACGCTTTTGAAATAGTATGAGCCCAATCAAACCCCCACCAATTATCGTTGCAATCTGCACCCACACATTCGGATATACCAACATAATTCCTGCAGCAATTACCGCGATGATGATGCGCGGTTTATCCGGCGTGAGATTTTTTGCCATTCCAAGTATCGCATGTAAGACAACGGCAACTGCCACCACTTTTAAACTGCTGATAAATGAAGCGTCACCTAAATCCATCTGTAAATAAAGTAACCCAAATATGACAAGTACTATAACCGAAGGCAGTGTAAATCCCAGCCATGATAATAGTCCACCAGCCAATCCCCCGCGCAGCATCCCTATAGATATACCGACCTGTGAACTTGCGGGTCCGGGCAGGAACTGGCAGAGTGCGATGATATCCGCATAAAGTTTGTCATCGAGCCACTTTTTTCTATCTACATATTCATCTTTAAAGTATCCTAAATGCGCGACAGGACCACCGAATGATGTCAGGCCGAGTTTTGTTGCGGTTAAAAATATATCGAGCAGCAGTTGCTGCTTTGTCTGTGGTTTTTCCGTGTGTGGATTGTTCATTGTTATGCCTCCCTAACGAGTGATATGGCTCATATTCTACACACCGCGTGTTAAGAAAATATTAATTTTTTGTAAATGCTTCGGTATGACGCGGGTTTTTATCAGTGATAGCTTTATGTTTAAAAAAGTCCCTATATGGCTATATCAAGGTATCAATAAAAAGAGGATGATGATGTATGTCGAACCAAGATCCGAGAACGAAATATCATCACGACGAATTCAGCAAACAAAAACAACCTTATCCCGGTGTGCAGGGGGAAATGGAACCTGTGCCGGACTGTGGTGAAGACAGTTATGAAGGCAGCGGTAAACTCATCGGATTAAAAGCCTTAATTTCAGGTGGAGACTCCGGAATTGGGCGCGCGGCAGCAATAGCGTATGCACGTGAAGGTGCTGATGTTGCAATTACGTACTTAGAGGATGAGCAAAAGGATGCAGAAGAAGTAAAGCAGCATATTGAAGACGCTGGCCAAAAGGCTGTATTAATTCCTGGAGACCTGCGCGAAGAATCATTTGCGCGACATGTCGTAAAGGAAGCTGTTGCACAGCTTGGCGGGTTGGACACACTCGTGCTGAATGCAGGTTTACAGCAGTGGGAACCTGAATTGCAGGATTATACTTTAAAACATTTAACAGATACGTTTTCAGTTAATATATATGCGCAGGTATTTATGTTGCAGGAAGCTGAAAAACATTTAAAGCCCGGCGCAAGCATTATTATTACAACATCTGTTCAAGCATTTGATCCGACAGATTTATTGATGGATTATGCGATGACAAAGAGTGCGCAGGTGTCACTGATTAAATCGTTGACACCCGTATTCGCTGAAAAAGGTATTAGAATCAATGGTGTCGCACCGGGACCAATCTGGACAGCACTTCAAATCAGCGGCGGTCAGCCGCAGGAAAAAGTAAAAGAATTCGGACTGCACAGTCCACTCGGCCGTGCAGGACAGCCTGCAGAGCTCGCGAGCACTTATGTGTTGCTCGCTTCAGAAGGCGCAAGCTTCAGTACCGGTCAAGTGTATGGTATTACTGGCGGAGAGCCGATAGTTTAATATTAGTTATCAAGCCCTGCCGACATTTTGTCGGCAGGGCTTTTTAGTATAGGTGGTTAGTCGCTGCAATCACATGTTTTTATCACTGATTGTAGCGATTTGAGTAGCATTTCGCTACAATCACATATTTTTATTACCGATTATAGCGATTCGAGTTACTTTTCGCTACAATCACATGTTTTTATCACCGATTGTAGCGATTCGAGTTGCTTTTCGCTACAATTACATGTTTTTATCACCGATTGTAGCGATTTGAGTTGCTTTTCGCTACAATCACATGTTTTTATTGCCGATTGTAGCGATTCGAGTTGCTTTTCGCTACAATCACATGTTTTTATCATCGATTGTAGCAACCCACACAAAAACACACCCCAATCTGGAGTGTGTCCCGTAAAATATTATCCTTTATGCTTCTCAAAGAATTCCAAAATCTTCGTATACACTAAGATTTCGTTTTCTTTCTTAGAAAATCCGTGGCCTTCATCTTCTAACACAACATACTCAACATCTCGGCCAAGTGCTTCCAGCTTTTCAACAATCTGATCGGATTCTGCTTTCACAACACGCGGATCCTTAACGCCCTGGATAATTAACATCGGTTTTTCCATCGTATCCAAGTAAGTTATCGGACTGTCTTCTTCGAATCTCGCCTTGTCCTCAACCGGATCTCCGACCCACTGTTTCATCATTGGTTTCCAATGGTCCGGTACGGATTCTACAAATGTGAATAGGTTACTGACGCCGAAAATATCGACAACTGCTTTGAACATGTCGCCGTGGCGTCCATGCAGCAGTAACGCCATGTATCCGCCATAGCTTCCACCGATTAAGAACAGGTGTTCACTATCCGCAATTCCTTCTTGCTTCAACCACTCAACACCGGCAACGTTATCAAGTCGCGGTCCATGACCCCAGTCACCTTCGACCATCTTAGTGAATTCTGAACCATAGCCGGTACTGCCTCTAAAGTTTGGTGTGAATACATTATAGCCCCGGCTCAGGAATACTTGGAACATTGCACGATAAGATTTCATCTCAGCTGCCTGCGGTCCGCCGTGCGGCCAGAATAATGTATAGCCGTTCGCAACGGATGCGTCTGCGCGGAACAGCATCGCTTCAATTTCTAATCCATCAAATGACTCATATGTCACAACTTCGGGCTCAATCAGATCATCAGACTCTAATCCGAGCACCTTGTTCTTAGTCAGCTGTGTCCACTGCGCATCTTTTTTACTGTACTGATAAATATTATTCGGCGTACGGGCACCAGCACCTAAAACAAACAAGTCACCACTATCTGCAACTTCAACCTGATAAATTAAATCGACTGGTTTCGGAATGACAAAAACGTCACCTGAAGCTAAATCAAACCGATAAAATTCATGCTGCACACCTTTAGTTGTCACAATATATAAAACGTCGTTGTCTTTATCGAGTTTCAATGAAGTAAACGTTTCCCCGTCAATAACGAGCTCCTCGTTAAACGTATCCGTCGCCAAATCATACGAGGCAAGATATGCGAAATCTTTCTTGTAATCCGTTATAAAGTAAATCTTATCGTTACTCACGAAGTTGAGGCTGGTCGTTATATGAACGACCGAATCATCCGGTGTTAATAATGTCTTCGTACCGTTCTCTGCCAGCACATAACCGCGTGAATTTGTGTTCGCACGCATTTGAAGTAACGCAATGTGCTTAGAGTCTTCACTCTCTCCGGCAAAATAAGTCGGATAGTTCTCGCCGCGATGCACGACCTCAACTGCAGCGCTCTCAAAATTATAACGGCATACGTTCAGGAAATTCGGGTTATCCCTAGATGTCGTAAATAACAATCCACTTTCATCCTGGGTGAAATTAAACTGCAGATGTTTCTCGCCATCTTCAGTCTCAAATAATTTCCGAGGCACACCGCCTTGATACGGCACAACGTGCAACTGGTGATTTTCATCACCGTCATCGTCAAACGACGTAATGACAAAGCGTTCCTGCTTATCGATTAATACGCGGCCACTCGACTGATTATTATTTGTAAACTGGTACGGATATGTCTCTGGCAAATTCATTTCATACAAGTTACTTTTACCATTCAAATTCGTTGCAAATATCAGCTTATCCGCCGATTTGTTTACCCCAAACTGACCGATATTATAAGATGTATAATACTGTTCTACTGGACGAAATTGCTGCTTCATACGATAAAAATCCTCTCTTAAGTTAAGACTTCTTCGTTCACGACGCTACTCTCTCGTATTGCTTCCTCAGTGTCTTTATCGAAGAAATGGCACTTATCCATATCAAAACTAAATTGCACCACGTCTCCGACAGACACTTCTGTGCGCGCATCAACGCGCGCGATATATTCGATGCCATTCATTTCTGCAAACAGCATGATTTCTGAACCATGTAATTCAACGACTTGAATCTCTACATCAAATGTCGTGTTCTTATTCTCACCATCAAATGAATGTGTCTCTCTGATATCTTCCGGGCGAATACCAAACTTGATATCTTTTCCATCATATCCCCGAGAACGCAATAAGGTTTGATGTCTCTCAGGCAACACAATCGATTGATCGCCTATAAATAACTGACCATCTTTAAATGATGCATCAAATATATTCATGGCCGGTGATCCAATAAACTCTGCAACAAATACATTCTCTGGTGTGTCATACACTTCTTTTGGACTGCCTACCTGCATGATTTTCCCCTTATCGAGAACAACTATACGTGTTGCCATCGTCAACGCTTCTGTTTGGTCATGTGTCACGTAAATTGACGTTGTACCTAAACGCTGGTGCAATTTTGAAATTTCAGCACGCATCTGTACACGTAATTTCGCATCGAGGTTTGATAATGGTTCATCCATTAAAAATATACCTGCATCACGTACGATGGCACGTCCAAGTGCGACACGCTGACGCTGTCCACCTGATAATGCTTTTGGTTTACGTGTTAAGAACTCACTTAAACCAAGTATCTTCGCCGCTTCTTCCACGCGACGTTTAATCTCAGACTTTTTCGTACCTCTTAATTTTAAACCGAATGCCATGTTGTCATATACACTCATGTGCGGATAAAGTGCATAGTTTTGGAATACCATGGCTATGTCTCTGTTCTTAGGCTCAACATCATTGACACGTTTACCATTGATATAGAAGTCACCTTCTGTTATATCTTCAAGTCCTGCAATCATTCTCAGTATTGTTGATTTACCACAACCTGAAGGACCGACAAAAACGATAAACTCTTCATCGTGAATTTCTAAATTAAATCCTTCAACTACAGTTGTATCTTTACCGTATGTTTTCTTAATATCAACGAGCTTTAACTCTGACATTTCTTCACTCCTTCCGCGTGGATACTCTTTCAATTACTTGTATTGGTAATGTTATATTGCATTTTATCTTGAATTTGTTTTGAATTAAATCAATCAGCGCTTTTCCTGCCTCACGTCCGATATCCATCACATGAATATCGACCGTTGTTTGCGGCGGAGATGCAAAACGCGTCAACGGCGAATCATTAAACGTTGCTGTCAGTATATCATCCGGCACGCGAATATTTAATGCATAGAGTGCAGCGAGCACCTTTGCATGCAGGTAACCATCGAATGTAATGAGCCCCTCCGGGCGCCCGCGTTCAAATTCCCGACTTAGTACATCCTGTATACTTTCAATTTCAGAACCGACTTCGATAACGCTGTCATGATGTGATAAACCACGAGCATCCATTGCAGTATTAAATCCTTTCATGCGATCTTTTGCAACGGTGAATCCATCATCATCATTGACAACGCGAATGTCTGTAATCCCTTTATCCAGCATAATTGATGTCAGTGTCTCTGCTGCCAGCACATTATCATTATCGATATATATTGCGTCATTATTTTGTTTAATATCCTTACCCACAACCACAAATGGGAAGTTTACTGAATCCAGGAAATCCGTAACCTTGTTATCTTTCTTTGAGAACATCACTATAAATCCATCGACCTGGTTCAATCGAATCAATGATTGAACTTCTGCTAAAATATCGCGTTCTGTATTTTTAGTTGTTGAAATAATGGAGTAGCCATCTTTACGGCACGCCTCAACCACACCGTTATAGACAGTGTTGTTAAACGGATTCTCATAAGCATCATGCGCTTCACTTTTTAAGATCAATCCGATCGTATGAGAACTGTTTAACACAAGATTTCGTGCAGACACGTTTGGCCTGTAATCCATCTCGGCCATTATTTTACGAATGCGTTCTTTTGTCACAGCACTGATTGCTTTGTGATCTTGAATCACACGTGAAACCGTTGAAGGTGCGACACCCGCTTTTTTAGCTATGTCTTTAATTGTAACCAAGCGTGAGTCCCCCTTTACCCTTTCGTTGAACCTGACATCAACCCTGAAATCAGGTATCTCTGTAAGAATAAGAACACGATGGCAATCGGTATCGCAATTAATATAGAACCTGCTGCAAAGCGCGTAAACTGGTTCGCGAATGCATCATTCACCATATTAAATAAACCGAGAGCGAGCGTATAGTTCTCTGGAGAACGCAGTACAATTCGCGGCAGGATAAAGTCCATGAACGGCGCCATAAAGTTAAATAATGCCACGACAGCGATGATTGGTTTAGCGAGTGGAATCATAATCGTAAAGAAGATTCTAAAATGTCCAGCACCATCCATCTTCGCCGAGTCATCAAGCTCACGCGGAATCGTATCGAAGTACCCTTTTACTAAGAATGCGTTCATCGGAATTGAACCACCGACATAGACTAAGATAAGCCCCCATAGGCTATCTAATAATCCAATCTGGTTTAAAAGAATATAAATTGCAACCATTGCCATCAGTACAGGGAACATCTGTAAAATAAGGAATGCATAGAGCCCATATTTTCTACCGACGAATCTGTAACGGGAAAATGCATATGCAGTCAGCGTTACGAAAATCACAGATAAAATCGATGTGATAGCGGCAACAAACAATGTATTTTTATACCATGTTAAATAGTTACTCCGTGGATCTGTAAACAACCACTTATAATGTTCAAAACTCCAGTTCTCCGGAATCATCTGCGCACTGTACAGACTTGTGCCCGGATTCAGTGAAATACCAAGCGTCCACAGGAGCGGATAGAAGATAATGACAACCATGAAAAGAATAATCGCATACATAATAATCTGACTGATTATATTTTTTCTCTTTTTACTCATTATCGTTCACCCTCCTCTCGGACTGCTTTAGTCCGGCTAAACTGGAATGCCGCAACAGACGCTACTATGATACCTATAATAAGTGAGATAGCTGCTGCCATATTGTAGTTGTTCGTTTCAAACGTGAGTTTGTATACCCATGAAATCAATATGTCTGATCCACCGGCGTTTTGTCCTCTGACCGCTGGTCCACCGTTGTTAAATAAGTAAATGATATTAAAGTTATTAAAGTTCCCGGCATACTGCATGATAAGTAATGGCGCAGTTGCAAACATAATGTGTGGGAACGTAATGTTAGAGAATTTTTGGAAACTCGATGCACCATCCATATCGGCCGCTTCATACCAATCACTCGAGACACTCTGAAGCACCCCTGTAAATAGCGCAAACACAAATGGGAAACCAAGCCACGTTTGAATCATAATCAGTGCAAATCGTGTCCAGAATGGATCCGATAGCCATGCGATATTCGTTCCAAAAATAGGATTGATTATCTGTGCGTTTATGGCACCAAACTGATCATTGAACATTGCAGCAAAGATTAAGATTGTTACGAATGCCGGTACTGCCCACGGTAAAATTAAAATTGTACGAATCAAGCGTTTGAAACGTATCAATGGATTGTTGACAATAATAGCGAGCAACAATGCTAAGGCAATCTGCAATGTTGTTGCGACCAAAGTCCACACAATCGTCCAAGTAAATACACTAAAGAATGTATTGCGCCATATATCCACTTCAAGTAAGTTTCTGAAGTTTTCAAATCCAACATAATCAAGCAGATTTGCTGGCGGTGAGTTGTATAAATTGTAGTTTGTGAACGCCAAGAAAAACATGTAAAGCAGCGGGAACACAACGACAAAGATAAGTAAAAACAGACCCGGTGTAATAATTGCATATGGGAACGTTTTATCCCAAGTGTCTCTAAAGCGTTGGAACAATGTTCTAAAATCACCACTGTTGATGACTTTCGCATCATTATATGCATCGCGTATATTCACAAAATAAAATAAGAGTGCAATGATGATTACCAGCGACGCGATGATACCTTGAGCAAGGAGCATGCGCGAATCATCTTCTCTTGGTGTTTCACCTAGTGTTACAATGCCCCAGACTCCCTCAGCTAAAAACTGATAAAAAACGGAAATAAATGAGACAAAAAGAATAAAGAGGACACCAGCTTTGATGTACCTCTTATTATATAATTGGCCCAGCCCAGGAAGGATGGACAAGGCTGCGGCCAGGTTGGGATTCTTTTTCATATCCACTCCTCCTTGTATTAGCTCTGAAGATTACTCTCCAGATTGTCCACCAGCTGCTTCAATATTATCTTCAATTTGTTGTTTCGCTTCTTCTAGAATTTCAGTGACGTCTTCACCTTGAGAAATGAATACTAATGCATTTTCCATTGGCTCCCAAACTTGTGCCATCTCAGGAATATTCGGCATTGGTACTGCATTTGCTGTTTGCTCGTCGAATGTAGCAAGTAATTCATTGTCGTTTTCAACATCAGAACGCGGTACTGATTCCTGCATGTTATCTACAACATACTGAGAGCTCTCTTGGTTTGTCATGAACTTTAATAATTCCAATGCCCAGTACTCATCTTCAGTATACTCGTTTAACATCCAACCTTTAACACCCATGAATGGCGTCATTGGTTCACCATCAAATTCTGGTAGTGGCGCAGTTGCAAGTGAATCACCTAATGCCTCTGAGTATTCAGCAAGTTTCCAAGGTCCAGTAAGTGCAACAGGTGAATCACCAGCTAGGAATAAGCCGTCTAATACATCTCCGTTGATGTTCGGAGATAAGTAACCTGCTTCAAAGTAGCTTTGGAAAGCTTCTGCCTGCTCGATAACACCTTCAGAAGTGACTTGGATGTCACTCGCGTCGTATGATCCATCTTCATCTTGGCTGAAGATTCTTTCATCACCTGAGAAAAGAAAGGCATATACCATATAGAAGTTCGTTGATTCCATTAAGAATCCGTATTCGTTATTTGACTCATCCGTGAACTCTTCCATCAATGCTTCTAACTCTTCTTTTGTTGTTGGAGCTGCATCGATAAGATCCGTGTTGTAGTATAAAGCAATTGCTTCAGCTGCAAACGGTAAACCGAGTAAATGACCATCGTATGTAAACGCATCGATAGCATTCTCATTGAATAAATCTAAATCTTCAACATCTTCAGGATTAATCTCTTTAGCTAAACCTTGTAAGAAAGCACTACCAATCATGTCATGTGGCTGTTGGAAAATATCCGGCCCATTACCTGCTGGTGCGTCTAAAGACATCTGATCCAGTTGATCGTTCATTGCAATTTCAGTTACATTTACTTCAATACCAGTTTCTTCAGTGAAACGTGCAAAAATCTCAGGATACACCTCGAACTGAACATCGCCATCTAACCATACTGTTAAACTTTCTGGTTTTTCCGGCTCGTCTTGTGCCATAGCAGCCTCTTCGCTACCTAGCGCAGATAGTGATAAAACAACTGCTGATGCAAGTAAACCTGAGTACATAAAATGTTTGAATTTCATAAGAACTCTCCTTTTATAGTTATTATACATCTCAATGATAAAACGCTTTCAAATGAATGTCAATAGGAATTGTGCAAACGATTTCGCAAAAAGTAAAATGTCTCTGAATTAGTGCTATGGCAACTCATAATCACTTGCTATGGGTGAGTACTCTGAATGCTTATAGACAGCGATTATGCTAACATTTGCACGATATCAGAGTAATCATGTATATTCAATCTACTAAAGAAAGATGGTGATGTAACATGTTGAGTTTCAAAATCGATGATGAACTAACTTTAAGAATTATGAACGAGCGTGACGCATACAGTGCATTCAAAGAAGTCGATGCCTCAAGGGATTATTTAGCGACTTGGTTACCTTGGGTCAATTACACGCATTCGGCAGAAGATTACAAAAAATTCATCCAGTTCACTCGAGATGAATTTGCCAAAGAAAATAGTTTCCATTTTGGTATATACAATAAAAAGACATTCATCGGAGGATTCTCACTGAACAAAGTGAATCGTAGCGATAATAAAGTAGAGTTCGGTTACTGGCTCGGCAAGTCACACCAAAAACGCGGTATCATTACGCGCGTCGTCTCTACAATGACCGACTTTGTGTTTAACGAGTGGGACGTGCATCGGATTGAGATACACGTGTGCGAGCTCAATGAACCGAGTCGCAAGGTGCCAGAGAGACTCGGGTTTTCGAAGGAAGCCGTGCTGTGTGATGCAATGCGACTCGATGGTAGATATCACAACTTGTTGATATATGGGAAATTGAACCCGAACCATGTGAATTTATAGGTGGGTTGTTTTTGGAATTTGAGGGTGCCGTCTTGGATGATAGGTTTCTATCCTGTTATGATGGTTTATAGATGGAGGATTAAAATATGAAAGTTATAGTCTTTGATGGCGACTGCACGCTGTGTAATCGCATGGTGCGGTTTGTCGTGAAATGGAACAGAAATCCAGAGTTAAAGATTACCGATTTTAATAGTGCTTGGACCAAGGCGAACGTGCCGGAGCTTGTTGGGCGAAAGTCTGTAATTTTCGTTGACCAAGATTATTATAAACATTCGACAGCAGTCATCCGAGCTTTGGATGCGATGAACCATCATATGATTCCGTTTAAATTGTTGTTGTGGATTCCGGATGTGATTCGAGACGATGTTTATAAATGGGTGGCAAGAAATCGTAGGGGATTTGCTGGCAATGCGAGTGTTGAAGATTGTGAGATGCCGAGCGAGAAGTTTAAGAAGATGTATTTGGAGTAATAAAAAGTCCAAACCTGGAGTGATTGCCGGGTTTGGACTTTTTTGTGTTGGATTTGGTTGATGCTGGGATAAGGATAAAAATTGACTCATGGTAACTCACACCGTTTTTCG
>JBGYPO010000072.1:0-7125 GCA_041838435.1 Aliicoccus sp.
CTAAATTGGTTTTTAAAAATGGAAATATTTCTGTCGGTACACCCATGACTGTACCCTTAGGAAGTGTCGAAAGTTTATCCTTTGTATATATATATGCAGTTCCAACTTGGTTACGCACGAGGTCGTCTTCAAGACCTATTTTTGTAGCAAGTTCAGTCATGATTGTCTTACGACTTAAATATGATTCAGGTCCGAGCTCGAGACGGTAACCGTCTTGTTGGTACGTATTAATTTTCCCACCCACACGGTCTGACGCTTCAAAGACTTCGATATCGTGCTCACTATCTTTTAAATAATACGCTGCAGATAATCCTGTGATTCCTGCACCAATAATCGCAACTTTAGCCATTTATTTCACGCACCTTTTATAACTTAAGCAGTTCGTTAACCATCGCCTGAACAAAACGCTCATCAGTGTTTGGCATTGTCGGACGGTGGTATCCAGCACCTACTTCATCTGTGACAACTTTACATTCATAGTCATTGTCGTATAACACTTCTAAGTGTTCACACACAAAACCGAGTGGCAGGTAGATAAAATGCTTATAGCCATATTCATTGTATAAATCTCTTGTTAAATCTTGAACATCTGGACCCAGCCACGGGTCTGGTGTATTACCCTCTGACTGCCAACCCACATGCACATTTTTTAATGCTGCACGTTCTGTTAACATCTGTGCTGTTTCTTCAAGTTGACCTGGATATGGATCATTGTGTTCTTTAATTTTTTCTGGAAGTGAGTGTGCGCTCACAATGACAGCTGTGTCATCTTGTTCTTCAGATGGGATGCACATAAGTGCCTCTTTAACAGCATCTGTCCAGAAGTCTAAGAAAGGTTCTTGACGATAAAAATCAATCACAGATTTAACATTAATACCATATTTTTCTGCTTCTTCTTTCGCTCGTTTGTTGTATGAGCCTACAGAGAAATTAGAATAATGTGGTGCTAAAACGACCGTAACCACTTCTTTAATACCCGACCCATCAATGTCTTTTACAGCATCCTCAATAAATGGGGCAATGTGTTTTAATCCGATAAATAATTCGTATTCGTTCTCTTTATCTTGTTCGTTTAACATCTCAAGTACAGCTTGAGCCTGCTCTTCAGTTGTTTTAGCAAGTGGAGAAATACCACCGATTGCTTCATAGCGCTCCGTCAAATCTTGAAGCGCTTCATCACTTGGCGGACGGCCGTGTCTAATATGTGTATAGTACGGTAAAATATCTTCCTCTTTGTATGGTGTTCCATATGCCATTACGAGCAATGCTTTTCTTGTCATTATTATTCTCCTTATCTGTTTTTTGAGTAATCATGTACAAATGCTGTTAAGCGTTTTAGTGTCTCCGGATTTACTTCAGGGAATACACCATGTCCAAGGTTAAATATGTGTGCATGGTTTTGTCCTTGATCAAGAATTTCTTTTGTCTTTTTCTCGATAACATCCCAGTCAGATAATAAAAGTGCCGGATCTAAGTTACCTTGTAATCCTTTTTTAACACCAAGCGCACGCGCTTCTTTAATAGATGTTCTCCAATCAAGACCAATTACACTCGAAGGCAATTCATTCCATACCGGAATCAAGTGTGATGCACCAATACCAAACACGATTACTGGTGTATTTTTTGCTTGAATTGCATCCATGATGCGTTTCATTGAAGGTCCTAAGTAAAATTCATAATCTTTTTTACTTAACGCACCTGCCCATGAATCGAAAATTTGAATAATCGAAGCACCTGAGTCTATTTGAGCTTCCACGTATACAATGCTCATGTCTGTAAGTTTATCCATGAGTTTAAACCAAACTTCAGGTTGTGAGTACATCATCGACTTTGTCTTGTGATAGTTGCGCGTTGGTCCACCTTCAATCATGTAGCTCGCAACAGTGAATGGTGCACCACAAAAACCGATTAATGGTACGTTCAATTTTTCTTTTGTTAAGATGCGGATTGCTTCATATATGTAGTCAAGATCTTTGTATGGATCAAGCTCTCCTAACTTTTCCACATCAGATAAAGTACGAACTGGATTATAAATAACCGGCCCTACACCTGCTTTAATTTCCACATCGATACCGATAGGTTCAAGTGGTGAAATGATATCCTTGAATAACACAGCGGCATCCACGTTGTAATTTTCTACCGGTGTAGCCGTTAAATAAGCTGTTAATTCAGGTTGTTTAGTAATCTCAATAAGTGAATACTTCTCTTTTATTTTTCTGTATTCCTCTTGTGAACGGCCGACTTGTCTCATGAACCAGACAGGTGTGTAATCTGTAGTTTCACCTTTAGCGGCACGTAATAGCGTATCGTTAAACATGGGTATCCTCCTAAATTCATATACTTAGAATTTTATCATTAGAAATTATGGCGAATTCAAAAATTATTGTCAGAATTAGAAACATTCGACTTAATTTGGATGTTCGAACTGTTATGTCTTCGTTTTATAGGGTAAAATTAAAGTAATTATTCATCTTTCAAGGAGGAACAAATATGAATTTGTATATGACAAGTGGTACAATCAATTATTTTCTCAAAACTAAAGAAGAAAATAACAATTTTTTCTTAAGTGGAAACGGGAATCGAGGACTTGCTTATTATGAAGCGGACGAATCACAAGGTCTGTTTAACTCAGGTGAGCATTATGAAATCCTGGAATCACAGGGTGAATTATCAGAAGACAGCACGATGCTCGTCGTACACCTCAACGTATCCGGCCAAAAATCTGCGATGGCACGCACAACAATTATGGATTTAATTGATGGCATTGAAAACATGAAAGGTATTACAGCATACAGAACTGCAAAAAAGCGAGACTATTATTCATACGTAATCCTTATCCAATTTGCAGACTCAGAAGCTTACAAAGCGTTTGAAGCTTCAGAAGTAAACGAAAAAACATTGAGCCGTGATGCAATGAAGAAACTTCGTGATGAAGAGTCTGCATTCAGCAACGCAAACTCAAAAATGTACTATGTACCAATTAAAGATTTAGATGATGAAGATCTGGAAGATAGTTTTTAGGGAAAAGAAACCGGCGAGAGAATCTTAGTGATAAGATTTTCCCACCGGTTTTTTTATGTTGTAAGTTTAGGCTGAGATTAAATACGGTGCGTGTGCGGCAGCTTAAGATTTCCATGTCTGTCGCATATAACGTCATTAATCACTCAGCATCTTCTCTTTTTTGTAGATTCCTTTAGATAATACACTGTTCGCAGCATATGCCCACAGTGGGAAACTCAGCGCCAGATACGCATACTCCATGTGGAGCACTGCAAATATCACAGCGAACACAAGAGATAAAAACACCATCAATTTTTTAGAATATCTCATATAGCTTTCCTGAATATATGAACGTTTTACCGGCCAAATCTTCGGCCACAGTAAGTAGGCTTGCTGTGAATAGATCTGAGTCATTTGAAGCACAATCAAATAGATAAAGAACAAGCCGACAATTAATGATACATACCAAATATTTAACCAAATCATGACGATTGCAGCTATGATAATCAATCTCAGTATAATCATCGGCAAATCGTGATCTCGCATGAATGATCTAAAGAACAAATACTCATACATATTCTCTTTATTAAAAGATTTCTTAGAAAAATTCGGCAGCAAGAAGTCTAAGTATCGTCGACGCTTGTATTGGCTGTCAACGTGAGCCACGTTAGCAAACATTGATACCATGCGGAAATAGCGACTGAGCGCATTTTTCTCATGATCAATATAGCGATACCAGTTTAAATTACTCGGACTATGTTTTTGTACATACCACAAAATCCCAAGCGGTAGCGCTGGTGCAAGCGGTGCGAATCCAGGATGCAGTGTGATTAAATACAATATCGATGCGCTGAGCACGAAAATTATACCCATCACGAACCAGTGATTAAGCGAGCTGTTCACCGATGACTTATAAATAATGTGATTCATCACATAAAGGATAATTGCAGCGACAATAAAAAGAATGATTTGTAATAAATCAACACTTGTCCACAGCAATAACAGCGCAACCGCAAGCGCAATTACTGAAGTCACGACATTCAACGCCAATGAATATTGTAAAGCACTACTAAAATACTTTGTCATGTGTGTTTCATAAGGTAATAAAAATAATCCATCCGCATCTTTTAATAAAGACCTGTAGCTCGGTAATGTACCAAGTGCTGTTATGATACTCCCTATCACTAAGAACCACATCGATGGCTCAGCGTTTTGCAGGTAGCCGATAAGGGAATACACAAAAATACCGATAGTTATTGTAAGAAACAACAAGAAGTGACTGTTAAATATATATTTGCTGTAATACGTACGACGATTTACATCTTCTCGCAGTCTAGTATTAAAGAGCTGTTTGCTATTCATACTGATGACTTCCAGTGATGTGTATATATAATTCATCGAGCGTTGCATTTGGCATATTTAATTTATCTCTTAGATGCTCTATTGTCCCGTCTTCAACAATGCGGCCATCATGAATAATCGTATACTTATCACAATAGCGTTCAGCAGTCGCAAGTATATGCGTACTCATTAATATTGAGCGCCCTTGATCACGTTCGCGAATCAACAACTGAATAAGTGCTTCTATACCGAGAGGATCAAGTCCTAAAAACGGCTCATCGATAATATACAAGTCCGGCTCCACCATAAACGCACAGACAAGCATTACCTTTTGTTTCATACCTTTTGAAAAATGGGTCGGAAACATTTCTAATTTACCATCAAGACGGAATATTGTAAGAAGTTCTGCTGCACGTGACAATGCTTCACTCTCACTAATTCCGTAAGCCATTGCCGTCATAAAGATATGCTCTTTTAACGTTAACTCTTCATATAATATTGGTGTCTCAGGAATGTAGGCAATATTTTTTCTATATTGTTCAACGTCATCCTGAATCTTTAACCCACTCACTTCTATAGCACCAGCGTGCGGCGTTAGAAGACCTAATATATGTTTAATGGTTGTACTCTTTCCTGCACCGTTAAGTCCTATTAAACCTGTGATTTGACCGCGTTCTACACCAAACGTAACATCATGAATAATCGGTGTTTTAGAATATCCACCTGTAACATTATTAACATTCAATACCATAATTTAAGTTCCTTTGTTAATCAAATTTTTTTCTGTATACTTAATACTAACAAATATATCATATAAAATTTATGGAGGCACAAGATGAGTAAAACAATTTTCGAACAAATAATCGCTCGAGAAATACCTGCTGCTATCGTATATGAAGACGATGATGTCATAGCATTCCTAGATGCTTTCCCACTTTCTAAAGGACATACACTCGTCGTGCCAAAACAACCGATAGAAAATATTTTTGAACTCGATGAAAAAACAGGACATAAAGTGATGACGACAATTCAAAAAGTAGCTTCTGCTGTACAAGATGCTTTTCAACCTAAAGGTATGAACATCTTGCAGAACAACGGTGCTTTCGCATCACAATCTGTATTCCATATTCACTTTCATATCATCCCGCGTTACGACGATGCACATGATGGCTTCTCAATCGGATGGGATAAGGATCCACAAGAATACAGTGAAGAAGATAAAACGAATATTATACAGTCGATTCAAGAGAAATTATAATCGATAAGGAGGAAATTTCATGAAATTTAGAAATATAGTATATGGGCTTTTTATCGGCACGGTAGGTGGACTTGCAATCGCATTATTAAATAGACAAAATAGTGTTGCTAAAGAGGGCAACCTTGAAGACAGAACACATGCAACAAATGTGATGGATGATATTAAAACCGAAGCAAGCAACGTGAAGACGAGAGTAATGAGCACAACTAAAAATACGCCGGACACATTTAAAACTTTAACTGCTGAAGTGAAAGATTTAATTTCTAATTTCCAAGCAGACATTTCGCCGAACATCGATAATATTAAAGAAAATGTAGATAACTTATCGAACCGTGGTGAAAGTATTCAAAAGCATATGGAAGAAAATCCAATTAAATTTATCGGAAAAAAATAATGCGTTTTCCAACTGCTTATCGTTTACATGATGGATTGAATACGATACCATCGAGTTTAGGTGTTTTAATGTAATGTAGACAAAAGGAGAAATTTTAATGAAAAAGAAGTTAGCGCCAGTTTTAATCAGTTTAGGTTTATTAACACTTGTAGGATGCGACAACGATGAAAATACATCAAGTGCAAATGAAGACGTCGATGTAAGTTCAGGAGATGTCCTCGTTGAGACTGATGCTGGAGATATTACAATTGATGATGTACTAGATGAACTTGGAATCAGCCAGCTCGGCAACATGACATTCCAAATGACTATCGACAAGTTGCTTGAAGATAAATATGCTTCAGAAGTTGATGAAGATGTTGTGAACGAACAAATAGATCAACTCATTGAAAGCATGGGTGGCGAAGATGCTTTCGCACAGTTGCTTGCACAACAGAGCAACGGCATGTCTGTTGACACTTATCGTGAACAGATGCTCATGAATGAGTACAGCAATGCATTCTTTGCTGATGAGTTTGGAATTGATAATGAAACAATTCAAGAAGACGTCGCAACAGGCGCTCACATTTTAGTGACATTTGAAGAAGCAGAAGAGGATGCTGAAGATAGTGACGAAAGTGAAGAGTCTGCAGAAGATGAAGAAACAGAAGAAACAGAAGAAACATTAACTCAAGAAGAAGCTTTGGAAAAAGCGGAATCATTAATTGAAGAGTTAAATGATGGCGCTGACTTCGCAGAACTTGCTGTTGAACATTCAGAAGATCCAGGTAGTGGCGCGAACGGTGGAGACCTTGGCCTTGTAACTAAAGGACAAATGGTTGCACCATTCGAAGAAGCATTATTCAGCATGGATGAGAATTCATTCTCAGAAGAACCAGTACTTTCTGACTTTGGATACCACATCATTCAGCGTAACGAACAACCAGATGACTCAGAATTAGGACCAGTGCGCGCTCAAATCATTAGCAGTGAAGCACAATCACGTCCTGATGATGTCTTCCAGGCATATCAAGACTTACTCGATGAATATAATGTAGAATTTGTTCATGACGAACTGCGTGAATACATCGAAGCGACTTACTTCAATACTGGAGAGCCGGAAGCTGAAGAAGAAGTAGTAGAAGATGCTGAA
>JBGYPO010000073.1:0-4886 GCA_041838435.1 Aliicoccus sp.
CCAAAGAAGACCGGCGTCAACGGATATGTATCAAATACATTGCCACTGAGCTATGGTGGTAACATCATCGATGACTTTAAGCTCACGTTTAAAGACGGTGCGGTTGTTTCACATGAAGCGGGTCGTGGTAAAGAATACTTAGACAATCTTTTATCTACAGATGACGGTGCAAAATATTTAGGTGAAGTTGCACTTGTTGCAGACGACTCACCAATTTCAAATAAAGGTGTATTATTCTATAACACATTATTTGATGAAAACGCATCGTGCCACATTGCACTCGGCAGTGGCTATGCATTTTGTGTTGAAGGTGGAAAAGAAATGAATCGTGAAGAGCTTGAAGCTGCAGGCGTGAATGATTCAATTACTCACGTAGACTTCATGATTGGTTCAAATGAAATGAATATTTACGGTGTTGATGCTGATGGTAACGAAACACCGGTATTCAAACAAGGTAACTGGGCATTTTAATATATGGTGTTCAAACCTTTAAAAATATGTTAAAATAACGCTATATATTAGAAATGATGGAGGTATACTGTATGAACTTTTTATCTATGACAGCGATTTTTACAGCTTTCATGTTTGCTAACTTAGGATTTGCAGGCTTGCTATACTATTTCCTCTCCATTGGTTTAAACGGAAAAGAGGCAGTGACTATCGATACACCTGAAGAAGCTGCACAAAAACGTGAATGGTTAGACTAATAAACGATTGAGAAGGGACACTGTGCTCCCTTCTTTTTTATTTTAACTGGGGTGTAATATGAAAATTCAATCACTTGTTAAACAAGCTAACGGACTTTATGATGTACAGTTTTCTGACGGTACCGACATGACAATGCATGAAGAAACTGTTGTTCGGTTTCAATTATTACCTGGTAAAGCAGTGGACAAGGATGAATTACAATCTATTCAAGGCCAGCTGAATATTGATCAAGCATATATTAAAGCAATTCAGTATATTAGTTATAAGCTGCGTTCAGAGCATGAAATTAATAAATATCTTGAAGAGGATTATACCGAGGCAGTGCGACGTGAGGTGATTGAACGCTTATCAAAAGAAGGATACCTTGACGATGTACAGTATGCTGAAGCGCTGATGCAGACGATGTATAAGACGACTATCAAAGGTCCAGGTGATTTGAGACGCGCGTTAAGAGACCACCGTGTGGATGCAGAAATCATTAATGAATATGTAGACAAGTTTGATGACCTGGTCGATAGCGAGCGCATGAATTATTTAAAAGATAAAGCGCTAAAACGTCACAAAGGCAGCATGCGCCAATTTAAACAAAAATTTCGCATGACAATGACGAGCAAAGGTTACTTCTCGCATCATTTAGCAATGGTCAGTTATGATGATGAAGAGACAAACTTTGATGAACTTGCGAATTTAGAACGTGACTTCGATAAAGCTGCGCGAAAGTATCAACGAAAATTTAGTGGGTATGACCTTAAAAGTCGTGTGCTTCAGGCACTCGCACGTAAAGGTTATGCATATGACTATATACAAGAGAATTTAGGTGGGAAATTAGATGAACTGGAGCACGATGACTCGGAGTGAGATTGAAGCAGAGATTAATGTGTTGCGCGAAAAAATGAGAAAAGCTGAAATGATGGGCGTTGAAAATGAGTATCGTGTCATTGAACGACAAATCATTATCGCGGAATGTCATTTAGTCGATATCTCTAAGATAGAAAAAGGTAAGATTTATCCACTGAAGGATGATAACAATCATTACTTTAAAGTGGATTATTTAAAAGGCTTATTTGCGTGGGGATTTTTTATCGGTGGGAATGAATCTGAAACAGGGATACCCATCAGTTTACTTAAAATAGGGAAGTAGGTGGGACCGTGCGAACGATACTGCTCTTAAAAGGTACGAATATCACTTATGCAGAAGAAAGCCCACATCTAAAAGAGCGTATACTCAAGCAGTCCGAGCGCCTCGTCCTAAAAGATATCAACCTGCATTTATATAAAGGGCAGATACTTGGTGTACTAGGTGACAGTAAGCGACTTGGAATTATGAAAGAAATCTTCAGTAAAACACTGTCACCGACGTCAGGGGAAATCGAAACCGATAAAACCATACTGTGTTTGGATGTGATTGACCACATTCATTCGAAACATACTGTCGGGGAATTTACGAGAAACTTTTTGATTGAGTTTATGCGTTCTGGGTTAACTCAAAACGTCGTACATAATTTAAAATATGTTGAAGTATACATGCGCTACCGGGACCGCACGCTTGAAGAGCTATCGCGGCGGGATATCGCACTGCTACTCCTTGAACTCTCAAAGCTTGTGAGTGTTGATGTAATCATTTTCTCTAACATGTCCCAGTATCTGTTACCGGATGACAAAGAAGTGTTGAGAAGTGCAATACTCTATTCTGAGAAGCGGCACCGCGGCATATTATTACTTGAGCCGAAGATAAAAAACATCAAGCCATACGCGAACTACTTTATGTGGATTAGCCACGGACAAGTAAGATATGAAGGCAGCGTCAAAAAAGGTGTCGAGCGCTATGAAAATTATTTAAAAGAAAAAAGTGCCATCAAGAATTTAGATGAAGAAGAAACGTTCGATCAATCCTGGAAAGAGACAATGAATGAGCATGCGCGTTTTAAACATAACTTAGAACGTGTGAGGCGAAAAACAATAGTGAGCTCTGAAAGCATTAATGTTAAGAAAGTTGCTATCACAGTCGTGCTGTTTTTTATCATGCTTGCAGCATCGTTTGTTGTCATGATGGATATCACGTTCACTGAAGGCGACGGCGGACTGCCGATTATTGCGCCGCAGGAAAACACGGATGAGGCAACGAATAATTACAGAACGTTGTACGGCATCGTTGTGAATGATGCGCTTGAGTTTGGTGTGGAAGAATATGGCGTAATGGATATCATGAGTATTACACGCGCGCCTAATCAATCATTTACAGCATCGATTCAAGGCGGCGACTACGCAGTCGATAGAGATGATTTTATTTACTTTAATCCGGGGTCGCTGTACCCACAATCTTCACTTGAGGCACTGCTTCCATACACGCATTCAAGCTTTAGAGATAACTATTTATTCTATAGTAACTTTTTAAATATAAGTGCGGACAATTTAATGGAGCAAGTCAATTATGATGTATCGAATAACCAACGGATAGAAGTCGCGGGAATTCCGATTACGTTCCATTTAAGAGAAGACGTCGTGTACGGGATTTCTTTCCCGAGTACGAACGAAGATGAATTGTTAGCAGAACTTGATGTAACGAATGAACATCCGATATTCAGATTGCCAAGAGGTTATATGATACTAAATCGTGACGCGTCGCGCTGGCTCTACATAAACAGATAGGAGGGGTATAATGAACAAAGATATTAACTATGTGCTAAAGAAGACGACAGATAATTTACTGCATAGTGAAATTAAAAGTGTATACCCACTCATCGTTTATGCGGTTGGTCTATTAGTAATGCTGGTTGTTAACGTGGTGTTTGATACAAATACCGTGTTGATTATTTTACTCAAAGTCATTGGGTTGATCACATGTGTGTGGCTGTTCAGCATCGTTGTGCTAAACCGTTACATCATCAGTCAAAAAGGAACAATATTAAAAGTTCACTATGTCTCAATTTTCTCACGAATGCTGCCAATGGTGCTGTACCAAACAATCATTTATATTTTGTTTGTTGTACTGTACGTTGCAATTACAGCACTATTTATAGACAACTTTTACATTGGTACATTCACCATGATTTACTACACATTACTAGGCATGATCTTAATCATTCCTTTCACACTGTTTTATATTGCAGTAAATCTAAAGAATGTAAACATCGTGAACATTGTTGTGTTTGTATTATTGATATTGTCCGTACCGATTTTATATTTCCCTCACCAGCTGCCAAATCTGGTGAGTAGTATCCTTGAGTTGAACCCATTCTACTACGTGGTGTACAGCATTCAGTTAAATACAATTGGCAACCACTGGGACATCAACAGATTGCCGAACGACATATTATTTTTCAGTCAACTTGCAATCATCTACTTATGGATGTTCAGCTTCTATGAGCGCATGAAATATAATATTTATTATTTACCGGTGAAATAATTTTGCATAATAAAAATCCGTAAGTTTTCTTTCCTGAGGCGTTGCGCGAGCCTGTAGTCTCGCTGCTAACGCTTTTCCCCTAGGAGTAAAACATACGGATTTTTTAATACTTAGAGAATCAAACGAGTCATCTTCATTTGGTTTTGGAATATCTAAAACTTTGTCTTGTTTCGGAATAATTAAAACAATAGCTATTATTATTAGTATTATAGGAAACATTAAAAGCCAATTTGAATACATTAGAGTTGCTCTATGGCCTAGGGTAAACGCTAATATAAACATCCAAAAACTATGGATAATTAATAATGAGAATGCTATAGAATGTTTTTTCATAATCGCACCAACCTTTTTATAAGATAGTCTTAGTCTCCTATTCCCCCCATATATATAACATTTTTAGTATATAATTACTTCTTCACGTCTTAGTTTTAATTAAACTAGCAAACACTATCGTCTAACTGTCGTTGCACACGTAGAAGATAAAGGGGTTATCGTCTAACTGTCGTTTTTCACGTAGAAGGTAAACTTAGAACTCATCACTAACCCATATCAATAACAAAAAAAGACTACATCAAAGTAGTCTTCTATCGGACGTGTTTTGTTATGATAGTTGATGTTAGTTGTTCATGAGTATTTGCTGCAGGCGTTCTTCTGAGAACACCCAGCCGGTATAACTGTGTTCAACGGTCTTTTTCTCAAGATCGATGATCATAATTGCAACAAATGAGTAATGACCGTTCTTTAAATATCTCAAATCGATAAAGCGCACTTC
>JBGYPO010000074.1:0-4553 GCA_041838435.1 Aliicoccus sp.
AAATCATGCGAATGAAGATACATCTCTTACATCTTATTTATTATTCAATTCATTTAAACTATAATGATATAGTCTTACTATTGACAACAATATATAGCTTATGTCAATATTGTGATGATTAAAAATTTTATCAGTTCAATACATAGTGAAATACTCTAAGAAATAAAGAGAATATGTTATAATACCATTTAATTGGGAGGTTAAGTATGAGTAATAAGAATGGTTTTTGGAATCGCCTCACTTCGTTTTTTACTAGAAAACAAGAAGTTAAGGAAAAAGATAAGGTACATGGCAGCTCATTTAAAGATAAATATAATAATGCGAGAAATCGTTTTGATAAAGTAGGTTCACCATTTAGGGTCGCTTTTTATACTATTTACGATACTGTGTGGAATGTTGTTCTATTTATAATTGTTACATTATCCCTACTCGCAGTATTGGGTGGCTCAGTTGCACTCGGCTATATTGCTGCACTGGTGAATGATCATCCAATCCAGCCGGCAGAAGAAATGAAACAAACGCTGACCGAAATGACACAAAGTACGACCGTATCATTTGGTTCTGGTGAAGAGATTGGAACATTAAGAACAGACCTTGTGCGTGAAAAAATAGGTTTTGATGAAATGTCACCCTATTTAATTGATGCATTAATAGCGACAGAAGATGAGTATTTCTACAACCACAACGGCATGGTCCCTAAGGCATTTATCCGTGCATCATTACAAGAAGTGCTGCCAGGTGCAGTAACGGGTGGTTCGACAATTACTCAGCAGCTCGTTAAAAACCAGCTGTTAACAAGTGAAACGACTTTCGATAGAAAAGCTACAGAAATTCTATTGTCGTTTAGAGTTGAGAAACTCTTAGGTAAAGAGGAAATTTTAGAAGCATACTTAAATGCCGTTTCGTTTGGTCGTAATGCAAACGGCCAAAATATCGCAGGGGTTGAAGCTGCGGCACAAGGTGTATTTGGTATTTCAGCAAATGAGTTAAATATTGCCGAAGCAGCATATATCGCAGGTATGCCACAAAACCCATATGCGTACACACCGTTTACACAAGTTGGTGCTGTGAAGGATTCTGATTACTTAGAACCAGGTTTACGCCGTCAAGGTTATGTGTTAAATCGTATGTTAAGTGAAGGCATGATTACACAAGATGAATATGATGAGGCAGTGAATTATGATATCGTTGCTAACTTGACGACTCGTGTAGAAACGCCGAATGAATTATATCCACACTTAACGGATGAAATCGAACGTAGAACGGTTCAAATTTTAAAGTATGTACTTGCTGAAGAAGATGGTTTATCGAGCAGTGAAGTTGATAACACGCCGCTGATTAATGAAGAATATACAATTCGTGCAAACAATGCACTACGTAACGAAGGCTATCACATCACAACAACAATCGATAAAGACATCTATGACACTATGCAAAATGTGAAAGATAATTCTGTTCAATATTATGGTGAGCGAAGTTCCGCAGAAGCACTTGATGCACAACCAGGACAAACCGAAGAGATGTTACAGCATGAAATCGGTGCTATCTTAAAAGATAATGATACTGGTGCAATATTAGGGTTTGTTGGTGGTCGTGATTTTGAACGCTCAGCAATAAACCACGCAACTCAAACGAAGCGTCAAGCAGGATCTATTATGAAGCCACTTGCAGCATATGGACCTGCGATTGACAAAGGATTAATTGTTCCAGATACAGTACTGCTTGACCAAAAATTTGAAATCGGTCATGAAGGATGGGCACCGACAAACTATGACTATGAAACAGAGTATGGATTAGTGACAGCTTATCATGCACTAACGAACTCATTTAACTTAAGTACACTTCGTCTTTGGAGTCAGGTGAAGTCAGAACGTCCACAGGATTACTTACTTGATGTTGGAATTGAAATTCCACTTAATCAATACGTAGATTTAGAACGTACGACACTCGTTGATTCATTTGCATTAGGATCACTTGATATGTCAGTTGAAGAAAGTGTTGATGCATTCTCAAGTTTTGCAAACGAAGGAATGTTTGCAGAAAGTTATATGATTGAAACGATTACAGGACCTTCTGGCGATGTCGTATTCCAGCATGAAGTTGAGCCGGTAAGAATTTGGCAAGACTCCACAGCATATTTAACATCAGAAATATTAGAGAATGTATTTGTAGAAGGCTCTGCCTACTACATTAGAGATTATTATGATGCTGTATCAGGCACATATGATTGGGCTGGGAAAACGGGAACGACGGATAGTTTCGTTGACTCATGGTTTACAGCATATAACCCGGCAGTCACACTTGGTTTATGGATGGGTTATGACCAGCGTATCCCGCAAGTGTATGAAAACTATCAGGAAGAACGTCACCATATTTATCAATGGAGAGAATTTGCACAAGCTTTAAAAGAAACAAACCCAGAATTGATGGGTGCAAACCAATTTAGATCACAACCTGCTTCAGTTTCGCAGACACGCTTCTGTGCGTTAACGATGGAATTAGAAAGCGACTGTGATTCACGCTACGACAGAGTAATCACTGGACTAGTCGCAGATCATACATT
Source organism: Aliicoccus sp. (assembly GCA_041838435.1). Lineage (GTDB taxonomy): Bacteria > Bacillota > Bacilli > Staphylococcales > Salinicoccaceae > Aliicoccus. Next base: position 2,564 of record JBGYPO010000074.1, read on the forward strand.
ACTTGAGAATAAAGATAGTATTACAGATTACCGTATCCAAGAGCGCTTAGGTGCTGGATTCTACGGTATCTCACCTGCACTTAATGTTTCAGATTACCAAGGACAAGTTAGACAAGATTGGAGCCGAACATACACGATTGGTAGTGGTTCTTCTTCTACAGATTCATCTGATGATTCTAACAATCAGGATACTGAAAACGGCGGCGAAGGCACCGAAGATGGTGGCGAAGATTGGTAATAGATATATTGAAGCACGCGATACCAAAAGGTATCGCGTGTTTTTTTGTTCAAAAATTAGTTGGCGAGCGTCCTCGTTGAGTCACTGGTGGCCTGAGCGTGTCAGCGAGCGTCCTCGTTGAGTCACTGGTGGCCTGAGCGTGTCAGCGAGCGCCCTCGTTGAGTCACTGGTGGCCTGAGCGTGTCAGCGAGCGCCCTCGTTGAGTCATTGGTGGCCTGAGCGTGTCAGCGAGCGCCCTCGTTGAGTCACTGGTGGCCTGAGCGCGTCAACGAGCGCCCTCGTTGAGTCACTGGTGGCCTGAGCGCGTCAGCGAGCGTCCTCGTTGATTAGATAAGCCTTAAAACAAAAAATCGGACAACACTACCAATGGTAGCATCATCCGATTCATCACAATCTATCAATTAATATTAGAATAACCCTTTAGAGTTACCGTCTTTGTCTACATCCATGTGTACTGCTGAAGGTACTTTTGGTAAACCTGGCATTGTCATGATGTCGCCTGTTAAAGCAACAACGAATCCTGCACCAGCTTTAGCGATTACTTCACGCACTGTAACCGTGAAGCCTGTTGGACGTCCTAATAATTTAGGATTGTCACTTAATGAGTACTGTGATTTCGCCATACATACCGGGAAGTGGCCCCAACCATTCTTTTCGATTTCAGCAACTTGACGCTTCGCTTTATCAGTAAGTTGAACGCCGTCTCCACCGTAAACTTCTTTAACGATTGTTTCAATTTTTTCAGTAATTGGCATTTCGTCTTCGTATAAGAATTTGAAATCTTGTGGTGTTTCAAGTACTTCAAGTACTTTCTCAGCAAGCTCAATACCGCCCGCGCCACCGTTTTCCCATACTTTAGTTAAAGCAATACGCACGCCTAATTTTTCAATGTGGTCTAACACAAATTGACGTTCTTCATCTGTATCCGTTACGAAGTCATTTAAAGCTACAACAGGCTCAACACCGAACTTCTTAGCGTTTTCGATATGCTTCTCCAGGTTTACGATACCTGCTTTTAATGCATCGACGTTTGCTTCGCCTAAATCAGCTTTTGCAACGCCACCATTCATTTTTAAAGCACGGATAGTTGCAACAAGAACGATAACGTCTGGTTGGAATCCACCTTTACGCGCTTTGATATCCATGAACTTTTCTCCACCTAAGTCTGAACCGAATCCACACTCAGTTACAACGATATCTGATAATTTACGTGCAGTGTTCGTTGCAATGATAGAGTTACAGCCGTGTGCAATGTTTGCAAATGGTCCACCATGGATAAGTGCTGGCGTACCTTCCATTGTTTGTACAAGGTTTGGTTTGATTGCTTCTTTTAATAATAATGCAAGTGCACCTTGTACTTCTAAATCAGCAACTGTTACAGGTTTACGGTCATACGTATACCCGATAACCATTTGTGATAATTTATCTTTTAAGTCTTCTAAACTGTTTGCCAAACATAAAACAGCCATGATTTCACTTGCAACTGTGATATCAAAACCATCTTCGCGTGGCACACCTTGAGCAGGTCCACCTAAACCGATTGTTACATTGCGTAGCGCACGATCATTCATATCTAACACACGCTTCCAAGATATTCTTCTTGGGTCAATGTTTAATGCGTTACCTTGGTGAATATGGTTATCAATGAATGCACTTAAAGCGTTATTCGCAGTTGTGATTGCATGTAAGTCACCATTGAAATGCAAGTTGATTTCTTCCATTGGTAAAACTTGTGCGTGTCCGCCACCTGTT
>JBGYPO010000075.1:0-4466 GCA_041838435.1 Aliicoccus sp.
CTGTCGCTGCAACGGTTTCGGTTGAACTGTAGCACCGAGCGTTCTCGCTGCAATGGTTTCGGTTGAACCGTAGCACCGAGCGTTCTCGCTGCAACGGTTTTGGTTGAACCGTAGCACCGAGCGTTCTCGCTGCAACGGTTTCGGTTGAACCGTAGTACCGAGCGTTCTCGCTGCAACGGTTTCGGTTGAACCGTAGCACCGAGCGTTCTTGCTGCAACGGTTTCGGTTGAACCGTAGCACCGAGCGTTCTCGGTGCAATGGTTTTGTATATTCTTGCCAGCGAGCACATCTCGTTGGCACGTTGAAGAGATTATCTTGCCAACGAACAACGCTCCTAGGCACGACGAAACATCACTCAACAATTTCGCGATTTGTTTTTGTCCTTTTTACTCAATTATTGATAAGATAGATAAGGAATATTGTTTAGGAGGTAAGTATATGAAAATTGGGATTACTTGTTATCCAAGTGTTGGCGGCAGTGGCATTGTTGCGACTGAACTTGGTTTACAACTCGCAAAACGTGGTCATGAAATTCACTTTATCACGTCGGAAACACCATATCGATTAAATTTAGCACACCATAATATATTTACCCACCGCATTGATGTGACGTCATACAGTGTATTCAAATATCCGCCGTATGATATTACGCTTGCCAATAAAATTGCAACGGTTATAGATGAGTTTGAACTGGATATTATTCACATGCATTACGCAGTGCCGCATGCTATTTGTGGAATTCTTGCTAAACAAATTGCGACTCGTGATGTTAAAATTGTCACGACGCTGCACGGAACTGACATTACGATTCTCGGTCAGGATTTATCGCTTAAGTCTGCGATAAAGTTCGGCATTGAAAATTCTGATTTGACGACTTCTGTATCCAACAGCTTAAAGCAGGATACTTACGATCTAATCGATCCAAATAGTGATATTCAGACGATATTTAATTTCATAGATGAAGAAAAATTTAATTATTTAGATGATAGTGTGCGTCAGGATATGCGAAAACGCTATCACATTGAAGAGGATACGACGGTTGTTATCCATGCGAGTAATTTTAGGGAAATTAAACGGATTGATCATATTATTCGAGCCTTTCATCTTGCTTCACAGGAGACAGAGATGGTACTCGTGTTAGTAGGGGACGGACCGCTCACATCTAAGATGAAAGCATTGACGGCGGAGCTCGATATCAGACATAAAGTGTTTTTTGTCGGTCAACAAGCACACGTTGGTATGTATTACATGATGAGTGACATATTTATGTTAATGAGTGAGAAAGAAAGTTTCGGGCTCTCACTGCTTGAAGCGATGAACTGTGGACTCGTGCCAATAGGTACGGATGCGGGTGGTATTCCAGAAGTCATCAAGCATGAAGAAACCGGCTATATTGTCCCAATTGGTGATTACCAGGCAGCAAGTGAGTACTTAATAAAGCTGGCTCAGAACCCTGAGCTTTTTGAAACACTGCGTGAAGCCATGGTTAAAGATGTAGCCACACGTTTTGAATCTACTAAAATCATTGATGAGTATGAAGACATGTATATTAAATTGTTAGGTGAGCCGGATGAGTGATGCATTTCAAAACGGTCGAACAGTGATTGACACAATTGAGTCAGAAGGATATGAAGCATATTTTGTTGGCGGTTGTGTCAGAGATTATTTAATTAATCGCACGATTAAAGATATTGATATTACGACAAATGCAACACCGGACACTGTGGAATCTCTATTCGATAAAACGATCGACATCGGAAAGAAACACGGCACAATTATTGTCATGATAGATGATGAGCAAATTGAAGTGACGACATATCGAACGGAGACCACGTACTCTGACTATAGACGGCCGGATGAAGTGAATTTCACTTCAAGTTTAGAAGAAGATTTAAAGCGTCGTGATTTCACAGTCAATGCGATAGCAATGACGTCTGACATGTCGATCATGGATCCGAATAACGGACAGGTTGATATTGAACGGCGCTTAATCCAAACAGTCGGTGATGCAGAAGAGCGGTTTACTGAAGATGCACTCAGAATGCTGCGTGCGTTAAGATTCAGCGTCCAGCTTCAATTTGATATTAGTGAAGATACACTGACAGCAGTCAAACGCTATGCACATTTAATAGAACATGTGTCAATTGAACGCATCGTCGTTGAAGTGATTAAAATGTATAAGACGAATGAAATTTATAATTATAAAGCAACTATAATAGAATCTGGCATTTTACAATACGTCCCTGTTCTAAAACAACTCGATTTAGATTTATTTCAAACGCTAAAAAGTAATTCGCTACTGGCAGAACTTGCTGCTCAAATATATTATAATCATGTGAACGACAGCACATTAAAGCAATTACGCATCTCAAATGATGCAATCGCATATATCAAAAACATGGTTGAACTGATGAAGGCCGCGAAGTCGCAATATAAAGATGCACGCTTGCTCGCATATAAATTTACAAAAGAACGACTAGATGACTGCATCTTACTTATCGATAAAAATCGAACGCTCCTTGAAGATATAGATTTAAAGTTTTTAGTAGAAGCACAGAACGCACATCCACAATTACCAATATATAGTGCGAGTGACTTAGCAATCGATGGCCATGATATTTTAAAGATTACAAACCGGCCGGCAGGACGGTGGTTACGCGAAGTAATTCAAGCACTTGAGACACACGTTTTACTTGGAGAATTAAACAACGATAAAGACAGCCTCACAGATTGGGTGAAGACGCATGACGATTTCGCATAACTTAACTGAGCAGTTTATGTCCTGTATAATAGAAGCCTCAGAAATTGTAAATGATTTCTATTACTTTGACACGATTGATTCGACACAGAATTATGCTCATAAGTTATTAGAAAATCATGACGGTTCATTTATCGTATGTGCAGGATCCCAGTCACAGGGTCGAGGACGTTTTAAACGTACATGGGAATCACCGGAACAAATGGGGTTGTATATGTCTATTGTTTGGAGACCAGGTATACCCACGCGTGAAATCACTAAGTTTAACTACCATATATCACTCGCTATTGCGCGTGCAATTCGCGCATGTTTCGATTTAGAAGTCAAAATTAAATGGCCGAATGATATATACATAAATAACAAAAAAGTATGCGGATTTTTATCTGAAATGATAACAAAAGATAATAATATTGATGCGATAATATGTGGAATTGGCATCAATCTGCGCCATTCAGAAGCATTAAAAATAATAAATAGGGCAACAAGTTTAGCGCATGAATTAGATAAAAAAGATATTAATTTTGAAACATTCTTTCAAGCATTAGTTGAAGAATTAAAGGATGCTTATGATGCATTTATAAATGATGGATTTCCTGACATAAAGGAAGAATGGCTCAGTTTAACAAATGTATTTGACTACGAACTGACGATTAATGCGTATAATACATCATATAAGGCAAAGGCGTTGTCCATCGATAAGGATGGATTTTTGAATGTGGTGGACCGGGAAGGTAACATTAAAAAAGTGATCAGTGCAGATATTGAATTGAATTCGGGTGATTAAAGGTGTTAGACAAAACGTTTGCTGTCATAGATTTAGAAACTACGGGTAACAATCCACAACACGATCATATTATTCAGATCAGTGTTGTATTTGTGAAACATGAAAAGATCGTTGAAACGTTTACGCGCTTTTTGTCAGATACGAATTCAATTCCACTGTTTGTGCAGGAATTGACTCAAATTGATATGTCAGAGTTAAAAGGTGAGCCGAAGTTTGCAGATATTGCGCGTGAACTTTACGATAAATTGCAAGACTGTGTAATCGTTGCGCACAATGTGCATTTCGATTTTAATTTTTTACAGGCACAATTTTCTAAGAACGAGTTAACATTTAACCCGGAATGGTTACTTGACACTGTTGAGATGAGTCAAATTGTCTACCCGCAAATCGATAAATTTCAACTGAATCAGGTTGCGACTGAACTCGGTATTCCGCTGAAAAATGCACACAGGGCAGATGAAGATGCGGCAGCAACCGCAAAAATTCTTATAGAAATCATCCGAAAATTGATGGGATTGAACCGAGAAATCATCTATCAGCTCTATCATGAGAGCAGATATTTGAAATTTAGTTTCAATCGTTTTCTGCTTAGTCTATATGAGACACCACACAACACCGGCAATTATGAGTACGGGCGATATGAATCGCTCTATGTAAGGCAGATAAACAGTACAGTGACGCATGTATATCCGCTGACAATTGAAAATGCGTATAAAAAATACATTACGTATCACAATCTCGATCACCGCGATGTTCAATTTGATATCATCAACGATGTGTATCAGAGTTTTATGAACGCTTCAAACATTGCGATTGAAGCATACACAGGTGCAGGTAAAACGAGTGCGTACCTCATCGCTGCGATTTGTTTTTATGCAAATACCGGCAAGTCGGTTATCATTAGCACATCTAAAAAAGTGCTGC
>JBGYPO010000076.1:0-10236 GCA_041838435.1 Aliicoccus sp.
CTGCACGCTTCTCACCATTAAGGGTTTTACTGATAGACAATTATCGAGAGTGCAAAAACGGTTTCAATGGCGTATCAGTAAAACCGTGGTGTGAGTATGCAAACTTGTCATCATGTTTTTGCACTCTCGATAATTGTCTATCAGTAAAACTTCCATCAAATCATTGGCATACGTCGTATTGTTTTTGCACTCTCGATAATTGTCTATCAGTAAAACGCATTAGAAGACATGGTAAGCACAATTGCAGTTTTTGCACTCTCGATAATTGTCTATCAGTAAAACATGAGAGAGGGGCATAGCTTTAACGAAGCAGTTTTTGCACTCTCGATAATTGTCTATCAGTAAAACTAAAACAATACGTGTCGACTTGCAGGCGCTGTTTTTGCACTCTCGATAATTGTCTATCAGTAAAACGTGAACCACCATACTCACAGTAACATCTTTGTTTTTGCACTCTCGATAATTGTCTATCAGTAAAACTAAAGAAGATATTTCAGGAGGTGAGCGTATGTTTTTGCACTCTCGATAATTGTCTATCAGTAAAACGAAAGGCTTAACCGCCAATTTAGGATTCGGGTTTTTGCACTCTCGATAATTGTCTATCAGTAAAACCGTAAGGCCTGCGCCTGTTCCCTGAAAGTTGTTTTTGCACTCTCGATAATTGTCTATCAGTAAAACAACTGGAAAGACACACATCGCGGCGAGTATGTTTTTGCACTCTCGATAATTGTCTATCAGTAAAACATGTACCCGGAATCACAGAAAAGCGATATGGTTTTTGCACTCTCGATAATTGTCTATCAGTAAAACGCTGCTGTGTGCTTGTCCTTATCGAACATCGTTTTTGCACTCTCGATAATTGTCTATCAGTAAAACCTCATAAACTTGCTTATACGCTTCTCTTTGGTTTTTGCACTCTCGATAATTGTCTATCAGTAAAACTCGTATTGTTCGCACTCTTTAGATGTCTGTGTTTTTGCACTCTCGATAATTGTCTATCAGTAAAACCGGACTGCCAAAGCGTGTCATGATACGTGTGTTTTTGCACTCTCGATAATTGTCTATCAGTAAAACATGCTGAACCGGATGAAGATATCCTCGCAAGTTTTTGCACTCTCGATAATTGTCTATCAGTAACAACAATTTTTACTTTTACTATCTATATTCCTACTTTCTCTATCAATACAAATTTAGGGCAAGAAATAGAGATAGAAGATATAAATCTAGCTACCAATAAAGATCTATCATTAATTCAAAGTAAGAAATGAAACTGAATTCAGTAATGAGCATATTGTAATTTAACTCTCTTTATCATATAATGTAATAACAATAAAATAGTTCTCTTATTAAGAATGAGTGGAGGGACTTGGCCCTTTGATACTCTGGCAACAGCTCTAACGAGCGATGTGCCAAATCCAACAGTTTACGTAAACTGAAAAATAAGAATGCGGGTCGGGCTCTTCTTAATTTCAGGAAGGGCTATTTTATTTGAAAAAATAGGGAGGAGGGATTGACTTGATGGAGTTTAGGGATATCCGCGAACTATATGAGCAGCTCGATTATTGGAGAGAATTTAAGCCTCACAGCGTGTCGGACAATATGTTAAAAGTAAATAAGATCAGAAGTATAAAACACGAAATCGCAACAAAGATAGATGTTGATGATTACAGAGAATATGTGTTAGAGAGATAAGAGCGGTTCGATGATTCGATAAAAAACCTCCGGTCACAGGTTTATGTGATTGGAGGTTTTTATCTGGATTTATTTAAATACAACTATACTTAGGAAACTCAATTGAAAAAGCATGGCTTTATGAATCCTTCATTCCAGGGAGAAAATGACTATACAATGTATTATACTTAGGTTGTAGAGATTAGAGAATGCGAAAGGACAGTTAAATGTATAACCAAAAAAGAATTCGAGATTACGGCGTAGAAATTGGTAGATTGGCAACAGGTCCACGCAATGCGATTACCGATGTAGCAGGCGTATCCGTTGGACACGTGACGCTGAGCGACAACAATATGCAGACCGGGGTCACTGCGATTCTGCCGCATCAGGGCAATATATTCAAAGAGAAACTGATTGCTTCCAGTCATGTGATTAACGGTTTTGGAAAAACACTGGGGACGATTCAACTGGGTGAGCTGGGTACTTTAGAGTCACCCATTCTTTTAACGAATACATTGAGTGTCGGAGTGGCGGCCGATACTGTAGTCGATTATATGCTGGAGAGAAATCCTGAAATTGGGCGCACAACCGGAACGGTAAATACGGTGATCGGTGAATGCAATGACATGGTTTTAAATGATATAAGAGCAAAAGCTGTGAAGCGGGAACATGTGCTTCAGGCACTCGAAAATACTTCGTCTGAATTTAAAGAAGGAACAGTTGGTGCAGGAACCGGAATGCTTTGTTATTCATTGAAAGGCGGAATTGGTTCTGCTTCCCGGAAGATGGAACTGGACTACGGGACATACACCCTCGGCGTTTTGGTATTATCGAACTTCGGAATTTTAGGCGATTTACAGGTCAAGGGTAAAGCTGTCGGGCAGGAACTGAAGGAAGCGATGCACGAATCTTATAAAGAAGAGGATAAGGGCTCCATCATGATTATCGTTGCAACAGACCTTCCGGTATCTGAGAGACAGTTGAACCGGGTAATAAAAAGGTCCGTGACAGGTTTATCCAGGACCGGTTCAATCATTACAAACGGCAGCGGTGAGATCGTCATAGGATTTTCAACAGCCACGAAAATTCCACACGAAAAACCAAAATATTGTATGACAATACCTCAAATTCATGAAGAAGATATGGATTTAGCTTTTAGAGCTGTAGGAGAGGCGACGGAAGAAGCGGTATTGAATTCGCTCGTAACTGCAGAAGCTGTGTGTGGACGGGACGGGAATGAAAGGCCGGCGTTTAAAGATTTAATACAGAAGTTTGGTATTTCGCTTAAGTGAGCAGTATAACTTTCAGTTGAACAAATATGAAAACCTCCAATCGCGGATATCTATGATTGGAGGTTTTATAGTATCTGATATATTTAAGCTTGCCATTTTCCTTCCTTAAAACACTAATGTATAACTAATCTCACTACAGGCCCTCTTGTTTTTTATAAAATTTCTTTAACAATTCTTTTACTCTTTTTTTATCGTCGTTATCCAGGCCGTCAAACACCAACTCATCAAAATCATTAAACGCAATGAAACCCTCTGACAACTTTTTATGAAACCACTTCTTAAACGCATCTCGTGTTTCTCTTGAGTAGTCAAGATAATCTTTAATTCCCTGACCATAGGCTCTTTCGAAATACTGGTGTACTATTTTCATTACATTCCAACTCCTGATTTAACTTTATTTGAAATTGTTTCAGAGAATCCGTTGTTGCTCCAACTTAATTACATAATATAACAATCTTGACGCAGTGTCTTAGTATAGGATGATTATAATCGCATCGTCACAATTATAAATGAATGATAAAATGGAGTTACTAAAAATTGGAAAGATTAAGCATGCTGACTAATTATTATAACGAGGTGATGAAATGGAACTTCTTTTAATTGGAGTACTTATTATGATGGCCTTTGCTTTTTTGGTTATAACGCTCCGTGAACGCTCTAATAGAAGGTCACAACGCAAATTCAATGAACAACGACAAAAAGGTCTTGATGAAATTAGTATATATGAAGATATTACACTTACTGAAAATTTAAGGATTGCTCTTGATCACTACAAAGCACAAGGCATAAGAATACCACTCGATATAGTATTAGAACTGCAATATACTGATTTTGAAAATATGTATGACGCAGTTGTAACAATTGAAAACCGACGGCACAACTGGAAATTAGAAAATAGTAAGAAGGTGGGAATGTGAACGATGTAATGTTATTTTTGCTACTCATAGGACTGATAATTGTACTCACAATTTACGTCATACGTAGCAGACGCTCAAGGAAACGCGAATACGAAGCATGGTTATTTACTCCGGAGGGGCAAGAACACGTAAGAAAGATGCAGGAGCCTGTCACGATTGAAGATCTAAACAAAGTACTTATGCTGATGCAAATCGCAGGTGCCATTACACCGTTGGAACGTAACCAAATATTTATTAAAACAAGTCCATTTACTAAAAGGTGAGGGGCTTTTATGAATGTATCATATATAATTATTAGGAATAGAAAGTATTTTTAAATTATCACACTGAAAAGGAACTAACTAAATGAAAAATATTAAAGTATTTTCGATCTTCAATTTCGTTTTTTTAATCATCATCGGATCATACATCAGCTATTACGGGCTGGCAATTGGAGACACAACCGCTTCCTACATAGTAAGCCTATTCGGCGCTCTGTTAATCGGTTATGCAATACACAGTACAGCCATTATTTATACGTCTCATCAAAACAAAAACGGTGACTAAATTTAAGTCACCGTCGCGTTTTACTCTACAACCACTCAAACCATCTTCCATGGGGATCTGTCTCTGCGATCGTCCTGTTCGTTTCTTCACCATCTACATAGCAATCCATATGTAAATACTTATCCTCAATATTATTATAAATATGACAGATGTCTCTCTCCCTGCCAATATCTTTAACAATGTCCATCAACTCGTGCCGTGTCGTCATTGGCATTTGGTTTGCAACATGTGTATGGAAGATGCAGACGACATCTTCTTTTGATGTTTTTGCCACATATTCGCGTAACAAACCGACACCATCTCCACGCACTAATTCAACAGGATGTGCCTGCACAATTTTTGCGGCTTCTTCAAACATATTCAATCTCTCTTTATGCTCAGGCCAAATTAAAGACTTCAGCCACAGTTTTTCATCTGTATGGTTTAAATCAATTGGATTTAGATCAAGTCCGAAACGTGAAGTAACTGGGGGCGGGGTACTGTACAGTACGGGTGTATTTGCACCTTTAATTTCTGACTCGATGTGAAGATTTGATTCCGCATTACCATACACCGTATTCCCATCATACGAATATGAATATTTATCCCAGAGTAACTGCAGGCCTGCACTCGTCCCAATCTCAATCAGTGCAAGTGGCTTACCTATCTTTTCAAACACAGTACAAAACGCCGGATAAAGATAAGCGCACCTTCTGACTTCATTAGTCTGTACGAAGCGGGTATTAAAAATTGAGATGATATCAGATTCATTATTGAGACAAAAGTCCTTAAACAGTGGGAACGAATCGTTATATTCTAAAGGATTATCTGTGATGCCTGGATAGTATGCAGCGAGCGTGTGATCCCGCCCCTGCAGTGACAAATAGTGGACTGCACCAAATAAGACATTCGGGATAGGCTGTCCCTGTTTTACATGTTCGCATAGGCTGAGCATTTCATCGTCTTCGGCGACTTTCCTCGATAAAAATTCATACATATCACTTGAACCTTTGCATTCATGTTCAGCAAAGTTTATAAATGTTTGGGATAGTTTGTTGGCAGCCATGTATATCTCCTTGGAAAGATTATTTTATTCTATTATGCCAGTCCAGAGAGTCTTTTAAAACTTGCTATGAGGTTCATTTCTACTCAATCGGGTATTTATTTGAAAGTGAATTTTTGGAACTTTCGCTTGAAAGAGGGGATTCGATGTTTGGTTTCGATGACTTAATATCATTAATAATTTCAGCATTCATCATTCTGCCGGTAACCGTATTCTTACGAGAACTCGGTTATTTAATTGTGAGCCCCATCCTTGGTGTACAAAATCCTAGGATTACGCTGGGATCCGGCCCGAGGTTATTTAAGTTTTCCGTATTTGACATTCGAAAGTATTACCATCTATACAGTTGGTTTTCATATGACACTATTAAAAGAGACGGTAAATTCGCATATGTGCTCCTGTACGCCTCGCCAATTGTGATTAACACGATCTTGGCATTAACGATAAATGCACTCTTGGCAAATGAAGTTTTAGAAGAGTACAGAACTTTCTGGGACCGTTTCGTATTCTATGCTTTTTTCTATGTGCTGTTTGACATCGCCCCAATGAAGACTGTTAATGGGAAACCAAACAATGGTTATATTATTTATGAAATACTGCGTTATGGCAGGCGCACTGATTATAATAACGAGCCTTTTATCCCGTCTACAACTGAAGTGGATGAAGAGTATAAAGAAGAAATGAAGAAAATTGAAAGAATGAAAGAAGAAGCAAAAGAAGCGGTGGAAGAAAAGGAAGATCGTAAGCAGGAATATATTCCGGGTTATAGTGAGCAGGATGCAGAAGAAAAAACACAGGAAAAGCATGAAGAAATTGAAGAAGATAGTGAAGAGGAAAAGGAAAAATTGAAACAGGAAAAAAATTCGAATCACTAAAGGATGGGTGTCCTGGAGTGGTTCGAATTTTGTGTTTTACTTAGCTTCTAAGTTTTCTTTTGCGAGCTTCTTTTTCTTTAACTGACCTCTGATGCCAAAGAAGAAAATCATAACTATGAATATAAGAATAATTAAAGATACCGGACGTGTGAAGAACACTGTGAAATCTCCACCCGTGTTCATCATTGTTCTTCTAAAGTTAGATTCAATGATACCGCCTAAAATGAATGCCAACACAAACGACGGCAGTGAATAATTCAATTTCTTCATGAAGTAAGCAATTAATGCTACACCAATTGCCAGCCATACTTCAAAGAACAAAAAGTTTGCCGCATACGCACCAATGATTGAAATCAATAACACAATTGGAATTAATATTTCCATCGGTGTTTTTAGGACACGTGCGAATAACGGTGTAAACAGCCGGCCCGAGAAATACATAGCAACTGATGTTAACAAGAACCCCCATAGAATACCGTAGGTAAGCAGCGGTTCTGACTCAAAGATATGCGGTCCGGGTACGATGCCATGCATTATGAAAGCACCCATTATAAGTGCAATCGCAGGGGACCCCGGCACACCAAGCGTTAACATTGGGAGCACCGAACCACCAACAGCGGCGTTACTCGCTGAGTCAGATCCCGCAAGTCCTTCCGGGTTACCTTTACCGAAAGATGACTGTGGATCTTTAGATGTTTTCTTTGCGGCGCTATAACCAAACCATGAAGCGGTTGCTGAACCTGTACCAGGGAAGATACCGACAATTGCACCGATTGTTGAAGCGACACCGATTGGTTTTAATATTTTCTTTGTATCTTTCGCTGACAGTTTAGTACTCACGTTCACATTCGCTTTTTTCTTTTTATCTTTTAAGCTGTCGCTGATCATGAACGCAACTTCGGTGAATGCGAATAGACCAACAACTACTGGAATCATACTCAATCCATCCATCAATTCCATACGTCCAAATGTGAAGCGCTGCGTGCCTGTAATCATATCCAATCCCACTGTACCTGCCATAAGGCCGAGCATTCCTGAAATGATTGCTTTAATCATGTTGTCGGAGCTTATGGCGGCAACGGCCAGGACACCGAGTAAGGCGACCATAAAGTATTCAGGATAACTCAGGGTTAGTGCGAAGCCTGCTACCGGGCCTGAGAGGAATACGAGAACAAGGCCGCCAAATAATCCACCGAGCGTACTTGCGAGTAACGAGATGCCTAAGGCTTTGCCGGGCTCTCCATTTTTAGTCATCGGGTAACCATCCATTAAAGTGGCCACGTTTGACGAACTTCCCGGTATACCGATTAATATACTGGATATTGAACCGCCATATTCTGCTGACTGATACACAGATAAAAGTAAGAGTACAGCCGGCAATGGAGGAAGCAGGAATGATATTGGCAAGAGCAGTACAAGTATTACCATAGAGCCTATACCTGGAATCGCTCCAAAGAATAATCCGATGAGAGATCCGGCAATTATCGCAAGCAGGTTAGTCATTGTAAATAAACTACTAAAGTCGAATGAAAATATATCCATTAAATATTGCCTCCTTAAAAATAAATAACTTTAGACGTCATTGACTAAAACCTGATTGAGAATAACTGACCGAATAGATAGTAAACTATCACGGTGAAAATCACAGAAACGATTACATTTCGTATAATACTTTTTCTGTTCAGCGAATCTTTTACGTATGTGAATATAGAAATTAATCCAAATAAAAAAACGCCGGTAAATATATAGAAAAAATCTCTAAATGTGGACCAGAGAAATACATATAAAATCGTTAAGAACAACGTCAAGAAGATAAGTCCGACATTATCTACAGTAAATTTCGAGTCGTCATCCTTAGTCATTATCGTTTTAACAAACACAACAATAGACAGGATTAGAGCAATCGTTCCCAGAATACTCGGATAAAATCTTTGGTTAACAAATATATCTTCTGAGCTGATTAAAATTTGTAATGACGGTATTAAATAGAACAGGATACCGACAATTAAAAGCAATACAAAAATGAGGTTGGTTATTCTATAGCTCAAGGTTATACCTCCATTATTTCCAGAGGAGAAGTTCTGATATCGAACTTCTCCAAAAATTTTTATTGATTAGTCGGCAAATTTTTCATAAGTTTCATCAATTAATGCCTGGAAGTCTTCAGGTCCCATGTAGTTGACGTCTAGACCAATATTATTCATTGCTTCTACGAAATCATCAGACTCAATAGTATCTTTAAAGTGGTCGTGTAAGAACTGAATGATTTCAGGGTCTGTGCCTGCAGGTGCACCGATACCTCTCCAGGATGTGTGTTCAATATCATAACCTAATTCCTGTGCAGTCGGCACATCTTCAAGTTGATTAGAGCGTTCTCCTGCAAAATTCATGATTGGCTGTAAGTCACCGCCTTGCATTGCACCACTGAACTCAGTATATGAAGCAACTACAGCATCAATGTGTCCACCCTGTACTGCAAGTATTGACTCAGCAGAACCATCATGAGGGATTATCGTAAAGTCCAAACCTGTAATTTCTGCAAATTCACGACTCGCAAATGCATTGGTTGTCTGCGCACCTGATACACCAATACTCATGCTGCCGGGATTTTCTTCAGCCGCTGCAATAAAATCTTCTACAGAATCGTACCCTGAATCGGTATTAACCACTAAATACTGAGGGTCATTGTTTATTAAAATAACCGGAGCAAAGTCTTCATGCGAGTACGGTAAATCGTTAAACATTGGGTTCGTTATAATTGAAGTGGTAATCATTGTAAGTGTATATCCATCGGGATCTGCATTTGCACCTTCAGTCTGTCCAACACTTCCGCCACCACCTGTGACGTTATTTACAACTATATTTTGACCAATTGCATCCTGTGTCTCGTTACTTAGAAGTCTTGCAATGCTATCATTCGAACCGCCGGCGGCAAATGCTGCAATGATTTCAATTGTGTCGTTTGGAAAATCTTCTGCAACGTCATCAGATGAATCGTTACAGCCGGCGATGAATACTGCAGAAGCAGCTAATAGTAATGCTTGAGTCGTTTTCTTTTTAAAAATGTTCATGATAAAACTCCTTTAAATTTTATTTAGATAATTAATAACGTCATGCCAAGAGTCGGGACTGTTATCTACAAAATGATTTCTTATATCTGTGTCAGTAATCTTTTCAAGCGTATTCTTTGTTGCTAAAGACATATCATTATTTAAATCCAGGTCATCCAACATCTGAATGACACCTTCCATTTCACCGGCTCTTCTTCCTGAGTGTATGGCAGTACCCATTACAAGCCTGCTCATTGTACCTTCAAAGTCAGTCTTATTCATGGTCTCTGCAATGGATGTAATGACAATGTCTGATACATTTTCTTTTTCAGCTGCACTTAACATTTCAATCATTAATGTCGACAGGCCTTTCATATATATGCTTCTAATTAACTTTATAGCAGAAGCATTACCAGCAGACGATCCAACAATCGTTAAATCCATTTCGTAATCTGTAAATATATCGTGGATTTCTTCTGATCCATCTCCACTGATAAGCATGGGCACTTTGTGTTTATAAACAGGCACAGGTCCCATTAATGCTGCATCAATATAATTTACATTAAGCGATTTGGATTCGCTTTCAATTTGCTTTTTAATATTTGGAGTAGCTGCTGTTAGATCAATATAGTAAGTGTTCTGCTTAAGACTATTTTTAATATTCTGAAATACCTCTAACGTATTACTTGCAGGCACTGCTGAAAAAATAATATTATTTTCTTTCACTAAATCTTCTAATGAATTTGCCAGATTCATATTTGTTTCTTTAGCTTTCTTATGAATCAAAGGTCCAATTTTAACATCTTCCTGCATAACATCATATGCACGAATCGAATTGAAACC
>JBGYPO010000077.1:0-21172 GCA_041838435.1 Aliicoccus sp.
AATATAATATTGGGCTATAGCCAAGCGGTAAGGCATCGGGTTTAGGTCTCGAGATGCGAAGGTTCGAATCCTTCAAACACAGCCAATTATAGAGCCATAAGCTAAGTCGGTAGAGCATCTGACTTTTAATCAGAGGGTCAGAGGTTCGAATCCTCTATGGCTCATCACAAACACTTACTTATGTAGGTGTTTTTTTTATGTTAAAAATGCATTGTTTTGTGTATAAACGCATAAATATACAGTGTTGTATAATCTATTGTTTTGAGTTACCATAGTTATAGAATAGGAGGGCGAAGCATGAAGAAAATAGACATCATTGGTGCTAAAACAAGTTACGGTCAGCCTAAAATGGGTGTAGACTTAGGACCTGAAGCAGTGCGATATGCTGGTTTAATACCAACACTAAAATCTTTAAATAATGACGTACAAGATAAAGGTAATGTCTCAATTGATTCATTTGTTGATTTAGAAACGCATTCAAAAGATATAGTTGAAAATATGCGTAACTTTTCTCAAGTAAAAGAATTTTCACATGAACTTGCTCGCTGTGTGGATGAAACATTATCAAATGAAAGATTTCCGCTAATTATCGGTGGAGACCACTCATTATCTATAGGCACTATTGCAGGTGTAAGTAAACATTATAAGAACCTTGGAGTCATTTGGTATGATGCACACGGTGATTTAAACGATGCCGCAACATCTCCAAGTGGAAATATTCATGGTATGCCACTCGCTGTTTCAGTTGGCGTTGGTCATGATGATTTAGTTAATCTTTATACTGAAGGTCCGAAGATTAAAACAGAAAATATTGTGTTAATCGGTATGAGAGATCTTGATGAAGGTGAGAAGGTCTTCATAAAAGAAAATAACATCAAATTATTTACTGCAACAGATGTAAATAAGCTAGGTGTTGATACTGTTATTAAAGAGGCACTAGAGTATTTAGAAGATAAAACTGATGCGATTCATATTTCTTTAGATGTAGATGCACTAGATCCAATTTATACACCAGGAACAGGTACAACAGTATCAGGTGGCTTATCACTCGTGGATACACAGATTACGATGGAAGCTTTGAACAAAAGTGGAAAAGTCGTTTCTATGGATTTGGTGGAAGTAAATCCGCTGATTGATGATCATAACAAAACTGCAGAAGTTGCGGTTGAAGTTGCTGCATTTATGTTTGGAAAGACCCAAGTATAATCAGCTCAAGTATAATCAGCTAAAGATATTATATAAACCTTAGGCTATTAGATGTCCTATCATCTGTGAGCCTAGGGTTTTTATTTGTTTAGGTTCTTATATCTGCGTGTCACTGTGAAACGACATTGACCCAAGGTGGAGTCGTTTGATTCACTGTGAAACGACAGTGACCTAAAGTGGAGTCGTTTGACTCACTGTGAAACGACAGTGACCCAAAGAGGAGTAGTTCGACTCACTGTGAAACGACAGTGACCCAAAGAGGAGTAGTTCGACTCACTGTGAAACGACAGTGACCTAAAGTGGAGTGGTTTGATTCACTGTGAAACGACAGTGACCTAAAGTGGAGTCGTTTGATTCATTGTGAGTTGACAGTGACCTAAAGTGGATTCGTTTGTTTCATTGTGAGTTGACAGTGACCTAAAGTGGAGTCGTTTGATTCATTGTGAACTGACAGTGACCAAGTAAGTAATCGCTCATTGTCGCGTCACAATGAACCCTTTAATATATTCACCAGTAACTATTACAAAAAGTTAAAAAGATAAATAAATGTTAAATTAGAGTTAACATTTATTGTTCAGTGTATGCCGATTTGGTAAGATGAAAGAGCATATATTTAGTGGAGGTCAAATATGATTGGGCAACGCATAAAAGAAATACGTCATAATAACAACTTAACTCAAGAGGAGTTGTCTCAAGGTATCATTTCTAGAACATATTTAAGTTTAATAGAAAAAGGGACTGTCCAGCCTTCAACAAATGTATTGATCAAATTGAGTGAACGATTAAACTGTTCCGTAGATGATTTTTTAAATGAGGTCTCTACATTTGAACACAATGATGTAGAAATACTGAAAGAAATTTCTTATCAAGAATATCAACTCACACAGCGCAACTATAATGCTGTCGCTGACTTTATCAAAAAAAACGTGTTATCAGTCCAGCATTTACCGCAAGAAGAACGTGGTCGGGTGCACGCAATCTATGGCAAGTATTATTACTATCACGATGATTTAAAACGTGCACATGAGCATTTAAAAGAAGCCAAAGCATATTTAGCGGTAGTGCCAATACACCAAAATTATGTGGATACATGTATTAAGTTAATCAAGATTGAATCTGCTAATAAAAACAATGAAAAAGCATTGGATCATTTAGACGATTTATACATAAGCATGATAAAGTTTGATTGGAATCTTGTCGACGTGCTGCGCGTATATTTTTATTATGTCGATATATATTTCAAGTCAGAGGAGCTATATACTGCAGAGCGTTACTTTAAAAAGTATCAAGCGCTATGTGAACAGTTAAATATTCAGTATAAACAAAGAGAAGCCATGTATCTTGAATTTAAAATTCTCTTTAAAAAGAATGCACTTCACGCGCTTCATGAAGCCACATCCCATGATAAAAGTACGATTGGACAATTGTTCAGTGCTTATTATTATTATTCACAAGGTAATATTAGAAAAGCAAAAGAACTCTATGATTTATTACCGTCTGAGGACGATTGGATTGATGGAGACAAAACGTACCACGAGATTAATGACTTACTTAAAAATCGACTATTGATGATTTGATAGAAAGAAGGCAAATCTATGCAAGATACATTTTTTGATAACTTAACGACAGGAACAATTATCACAAGCATCATCGATATAGCGATTGTTTGGTATGTATTTTATTTGATGTTTGCTGTGATGCGCGGTACGAAAGCTATCCAACTGATTAAAGGGATATTCTTAATCCTCGTCGGTCGCTTAGTGAGTAATTTCTTTGACTTAACAGCGACTACAGCGATATTTGATACAGTGTTAGAATGGGGTTTTCTTGCTATCATTGTTATCTTCCAACCAGAACTCAGGCGGGCGCTTGAGCAACTTGGGCGTGGGAGTCTATTTAAAACGACAAGCAGCACTGTACAGGTCTCGACGGAGCAACTGCATAAAGATATGTTAAAAGCAGTTCAGTATATGGCAAAGCGTCGTATAGGTGCATTAATAGTGTTTGAGAGGGAGACAGGTCTGCAAGATTATATTGAAACTGGTACACTGGTGAATGCAAATATTTCATCAGAATTACTCATCAATATATTTATGCCGAACGCACCCCTTCATGACGGTGCGATGATTATTCAAGGAGCCAAGATAACAACTGCAGCAAGTTATTTACCACTCTCTGAGAGCAGTGTGATTGCACGTGATCTAGGCACTAGGCACAGAGCTGCTGTGGGGATATCAGAGGTCACAGATGCATATACAATAGTAATTTCAGAAGAAACAGGAAATATATCTGCAAGTTACGGTGGGAAGCTCTATAAAGCATTGTCACCAGATGAACTTGAAGAATCGTTAACTAAGAATTGGACATCTATCCAAGATGAAAAAGAAGGAGGCGGTCTATTTGCTAGAAAGTAGACTTGGAATTAGTATAGTTACATTACTCCTTGCAATGTTTTTATTTCTTAATGTCAATGATATTTTTGATGATCTTTTTGCTGAAGATGAAGAGATGTTCAGTGAAGTTATTGAGAATGTTCCGGTCACTGTGAAATATGATCGAGAAAGTTATTATGTACAGGGCATACCCGAAAATGTCAGTGTTGAATTATTTGGTAGTATGGCCAATGTGAGGCGGGTACAAACAACAACGGATTTTAATGTTGTACTTGATCTTAGAAATAGAGAAGCTGGAGACTACGAAGAATATTTTAGAGTTGAGAATTTACCTACGAACGTAACAGCTGAAGTGCTGCCTCAAACGGTGAGTATCAGTATGCAAGATCTTGTGTCGCGTACGTATGAGGTACAAGCTGAAATAAGTGAATCGCGCATACCTTTATCGCATGCACTCGAAAGCATTGAAACAGACCCACAGACAGTTGTTGTTAGTGGTGGTGAGAGTGAGATGAACAGAATTCAGTATGTGCGTGCGACGATTGCCGACACATCGAGAATTACAAGTTCACAAGTTGAAGAGGCTGAAGTTAATGTCTTTGACTACCAATTTAACCGGCTGGACGTTGCTGTCGAACCATCGACGGTGAGTGTTCAAATTAACGTCAGAGAGCGTAGTAAAGAAGTACCGCTTGCATATAATCTTGTCGGAGATGTCGCAGAAGGTTATACGATTCAAAACGTGGAGATTGATACAGATACACTGACAATTTTCGGCAGTGAGAATTCTTTATCGATGCATTCAGATTATATACTAGACATCGATGTAGATGGAATAAGTGAGACAGTGGTTCAAGAAATTGAACTCTCATTGCCAGAAGAATTAATAAAAACAGAACCTTCGACAATTACTGTTACGATTGAAGTCGAAGAAAATCAATGAATAGGATGGAATTGAACATGAGTAAGTATTTTGGAACTGATGGTGTAAGAGGTGTTGCGAATACAGAACTTACACCTGAACTCGCATATAAGCTTGGAAGAATTGGTGGATATGTATTATCAAAAAATCATACAGGTAGTAGCACGGTGTTAGTAGGTAAAGATACACGTGTATCTGGTTACATGCTTGAGAATGCGCTCATAGCTGGGCTTTTATCTTCAGGTATTGAAGTGATGCGTCTGGGCGTAATTACAACACCAGGTGTTGCCTATCTCACACGTGAAATGAAAGCGACAGCAGGAATTATGATATCTGCATCCCATAACTCATATGAGGATAATGGTATTAAGTTCTTCGCATCAAATGGTTTTAAATTATCTGATGAAGAGCAAGAGAAAATCGAATTGCTTCTTGATAGCGAAGATACACTACCTCGTCCGGTTGGTTCTGATATCGGCTCGGTTTCAGACTATTTAGAAGGTGGACAAAAGTATTTAAGTTACTTGAAATCAACAATTGAGAATGACTTTGAAGGATTAAAAATAGCACTTGATAGTGCACATGGATCAACTTATTCATTAGCACCTTACTTGTTTGGTGATTTAGAAGCAGAAACTGTCACAATAGGGTCCTCACCGAACGGTGTTAATATCAATGAGAATGTGGGTTCAACACATCCTGAAAAATTAGCAGAAATTGTTCAAAATGAATCATGTGATTTTGGACTTGCATTTGATGGTGATGGGGATCGTATTATTGCAATCGATGAAAATGGTCAAATAGTAGACGGTGATAAAATTATGTACGTACTCGCTAAATCGATGAAAGATAAGGGTACGCTTAATAATGATACTGTTGTCTCGACTGTGATGAGTAACATTGGATTCTATAAGGCAATCGAAGCAGCAGAATTAAAAACAACACAGACACAAGTCGGAGATCGTTATGTTGTTGAAGAGATGAGAAAACAAGACTACAATCTTGGTGGAGAGCAGTCAGGCCATATTATTATGATGGACTATAATTCAACAGGTGACGGGTTACTCACTGGCTTGCATTTAGCTAGCATCATTAAAGAGACTGGCAAGTCATTAAGCAAACTAGTAAAAGCAGTAGAAACATTTCCACAAAAACTAGTGAATATTAGAGTTAACGACAAGTACAATGTGTTAAATAATGAAGATATTAAACAGGTGATTTCAGAAGTTGAAGCAGAGATGGCAGGTAACGGACGCGTCCTTGTGCGTGCTTCAGGAACAGAGCCTTTAGTGCGCGTTATGGTCGAAGCAGAAACATCAGAGCAGGCAGATTCATATACAGAAAGAATCGCAGAAGTTGTTAAACGAGAGATGGGTATTTAAGGGTATAAGTTAGATTAATTAAATAGATGATGTGTTTACAAGCTTAGGGATATTTATTTTAATATCCTTAAGCTTTTTATTGTTATTTTGAACTGCTCGTTTGTCGACGGGCGGCGTCGATGTGAACGCTCAGGCCGTTAGCGGCTCAACGAGACCCTTCGTTGACACGATAAAGGCTCCAGCGGCTCAACGAGACTCCTCGTTGGCAAGATAAAGGCTCCAGCGACTCAACGAGACTCCTCGTTGGCAAGATAAAGGCTCCAGCGACTCAACGACAACATTCTGATATAAAACCACTGACACAAAATAAATACAATTACACTTGAAAACTTGATATTAGCAGTGGTTATCTCTATAATATAAATATTGCGTAAAGGAGGATAGCAGAATAGAAATCGGAATAGCGCCTGAGCATTTATAATGCTGACGAGGAGGACAGTCATCGAGTAATCGGCGGATGCTGTCCCGGACACTAAAGTGTTCGTTACATTTGCTTATAAAACTAAAAAGAGATTTTTAGGCCAAAAGAGCGAATGACCTAATATAACTTATAGAAAAAGTGAGGTTACATTATAAATGTGCGGAATTGTTGGATATATTGGCGATAAAAATGTGACGCCAATCTTATTAAAAGGTTTAGAGAAGTTAGAATACCGTGGATATGACTCTGCAGGTATTGCAGTTAAAACAGAAGAAGACTTAAAGGTAGTTCGTGAAAAAGGTAGAATTGCTGACTTAAGAACGAAAGTCGGCGAGAATGTTCTGGGTAATACTGGTATTGGGCACACACGCTGGGCAACACACGGTGAGCCGAATGTGCTAAATGCACACCCACACCAAAGTAAAGATGGTAAGTTCACGCTTGTGCATAACGGTGTGATTGAAAACTACGAACAGTTAAAAGAAGATTATTTATCTGATATTGAATTTGAATCAGATACAGATACAGAAGTTATTGTTGAGTTAATCAGCTACTTCGGAAAACAAGGTCAAGATACAATTCAAGCATTTAATAGTGCAATTAAACTATTACACGGTTCATATGCTTTAGCACTTCTTGATAAAGTTAATGAAGGTACTATTTTTGTTGCAAAAAATAAATCACCATTACTTGTTGGTTTAGGTGAAGGTTTTAATGTTATTACGAGCGACGCTATGGCAATGCTTGAATTAACAAATGAGTTTGTTGAATTGATGGATGGCGAGATTGTTATCTTGAAACAGCATATTGTGAACATCATCGATAAAGAAGGTCAAGATGTTGAGCGTGATTCTTATATCGCTGAAATCGATGCGAGTGATGTTGAAAAAGGTACGTATGACCATTACATGATGAAAGAAATTAATGATCAGCCAGCTGCGATGAGAAAAATTATCTCAGAATATCAAGATCAGAATGATCAGTTAAAAATTGATGACGCTATCGTTAAGCAATTAACAGATGCAGATCGTATTTATATTATTGCTGCAGGTACTAGTTATCATGCTGGTCTTATCGGCAAAGAATACTTTGAAAAATGGGCGGGTGTTCCGACTGAAGTGCACGTTGCTTCTGAATTTGTCTATAACACGCCTTTGTTATCAGAGAAGCCGTTGTTTATCTTCATTTCACAATCAGGTGAAACAGCAGATAGCCGTGCTGTATTAGTTGAAGTAACGAAGCGTGGTTATCCGACACTAACAATCACAAACGTTGCAGGATCGACGTTATCGCGTGAAGCGGATCAAACTTTATTACTCTATGCTGGTCCTGAAATTGCAGTGGCTTCGACAAAAGCATATACAGCACAAATTGCAGTTTTATCAATCACAGCCCAAGTTGCAGCACGTGAACTTGGAAAATCAATTGATATTGACTTAATGAAAGAGCTTGCTGTTGTTACTACAGCAATCAGCGCGATTATTGATGACGCGAGCACAATTGAGAATATAGTACATGAATATTTAGAAACAGCGAGAAATGCTTTCTTTATTGGTCGTACACTAGATTACTATGTTGGCCTTGAAGGTGCGCTTAAACTAAAAGAGATTTCTTACATTCAAGCTGAAGGATTTGCGGGCGGAGAATTAAAGCACGGTACAATCGCTTTAATTGAAGATGGTACGCCTGTATTCTCACTAATTACGCAGGAAGCGGTTAACTTAAATACGCGCGGTAACGCACGTGAAGTTGAAGCGCGTGGTGCAAATGTATGTACAATCTCAATGTCTGGCTTAGAAGCAGACGGTGATGACTTTGTTATTCCAAAAGTACATCCAATGTTGACACCACTTGTGTCAGTTATTGTGTATCAGTTTATTGCTTACTACGCAGCATTACACCGTGGAAATGACGTCGATAAGCCAAGAAACCTAGCGAAATCAGTAACAGTAGAATAGTCAGATAATGCATTCTAATAAGAGGACTGTGGCAGAGGGCCACAGTCCTCTTTAAAAACTATTTTTTATTATCCGTGTAGTGTACGCACACTATTTCCTTCTAAGTCAGCATTTTCTTTCGCTTTCGTTTAGTTTCTCTCCCTTCACAAAACACTATAAAGTATAACGTCAGTGCCAACTTAAAAACCAAGGTTTAAGATTATTATAAGAGCAAAGAAACTTAGTGGTTATATAGAGAAAATGATAAAATGATATGAAGCATTAAAAAACATGCGTACATTTATGTAGAGGTTTTTATATTTAATAGAGATAGGAATTTAAAATGAATAACACTTTTCTTACCCGATTTATAATTATGATTTTAGGTAATTTATCTATTGGTTTTGCAGTCACATTATTTAGGATTGCAGATATCGGTGCAGATCCGTTCACAACGTTTATACTTGGTGCGCAGTTTTTAACGCATATGTCTTATGGTATCACGACAATTATTGTGAATGTCATAATAATTATTCCTTTAATAATTTTTGGTCGGGACTTAATCGGATGGGGCACAGTTGTCAACATGTTTGGGATAGGTTTAATTTCAGATGGATTTTTATCTGTGTATAATAATTTGGGTATCGTAGCGGATAACTTTCTTGCTCAATTAATCGTTGCAAGTGTAGGTGTGGTCATGCTTGCTTTGGGTGCATCCTTGTATATAACGGCAAGCCTAGGCGTATCGCCGTATGACGGTATGGGGATTATTGTTGAGAGACTTTCTAAGCAAAGAGTGAAGTATGCAACGGCACGAATTGTACAAGATATTATTGCAGTTATTGCTGGTGTAATTCTCGGTGCAACATTTGGTGTCGCGACGTTATTCGCAGCCTTTCTTACAGGGCCATTAATCACATTCTTTAATTATAATGTTTCAAGTAGATTATTTAAGCGGTTAGACAAATCCTTTAAACACTGACGGAATGATTGTTATAATGAAGAAGTCAGCACTTTTTAGAATAATTTATACATAAAAAATAGATGTATTCGTAAATACATCTAATTAGTTTTGTTTCCAATCTTCTGTGCTTGATAGTTTTACAGAGAATACCATGTAAAGAAATGCGAGCAGAGCAGAGATGGAAAAGATGATTAAAAATGTTACCATCGTCATTTCTATTGTAAACATCAATACAGGGACAATTGCAAGAATAAGCAGTGGTATAACGATGCGTTTCCAGTCATTTTTTATATATTGTTTTTCATCACAATGTGGGCATTCTACCGCTGCACTCACTGTAAATGTACGTTGAAACACTTTAAGCATTGGCCAATTTTTACCACATGCATCACATTTTGCCATAGCAAACACCTCCCGGTCACTTAGAAATAATTATAACATGTGGACATACACATGTATTTGAAGATTGCGATTTTTTACAAAGGAGTGAGAACTTGGATCACAAA
The DNA here is from genome assembly GCA_041838435.1 of Aliicoccus sp. Taxonomy (GTDB): domain Bacteria; phylum Bacillota; class Bacilli; order Staphylococcales; family Salinicoccaceae; genus Aliicoccus. The sequence goes on from JBGYPO010000077.1 coordinate 9,732, forward strand.
CCATCATTATTAAGTAGAGTATTCTCGCGTGGTGTCGATACACTCATAATATTTGCGACAGTCATGATAATCGTTCAAATATTTAGTCTAGATGCCCAATCTCTAATCATCCAAATATCAGAAGCGATATTTTGGCTATGGTACTTTATCTTCATCCCTTACATATGGATTGGATTAACAATAGGAAAACGTTTGAATCAAACACAGTTGATTATGGTAGACGGTCATGATGTTAAACTGCGTGCTCTAATAATAAGAGAATTATTTATTGTGTTTGCATATGTTTTATCGTTTGGTATTCTGTGGATAGTGTCACTTGTCATGATTTATAGACGCTCTGACAATCGTGCATTACATGATCTTGTCGCTGGTACACAGGTCGTGAAGACAGACTATTTGTAGGTGATATTAATGAATATAATTGAGGGTAATATGTTTAGAAAGCTCACAATCCAGATTGAGCTGTTGTTCATTCGTTTAATGTTATTTCTCACATTTAACAAGTGGGGATATATGCGTGAGATGCTCGAGTTAACGCTAAGAGAACAAGAAGGTGTCGAAGAAGAAGAACGCTATCGTAAAGAAAAGAAAAAATAATGCGGCTGGAATTCTAAATTTCCAACCGCTCTTTTTAATTATTTATTTGACGGACTGTTGCTTGAGATTGTGAACGTGATTTTCGTATGTGGCGCTTTATCCTGTACTCTGACAAACGCACGCTCCATTGCTAAGAAAATATTATGAACATCTCCATCTAAGCGTGTAGCGAAATGGTCTGGCGTTACAGTGACCTGCTCTTCAGCAAGCTTAACTTCACTCGAAATTATCTCTCCATACTTTTCCTTACCAACAGCATAGATTGCAAACTTACATCCTGCTTCATTTTTAATTTCGATGCTTTTAGCTTCGTTCAAACGGACTTCGTCTTCTTCTAAAAATGGTTCAGCATCGTTATCCTTATTACATCCGATACCAAATGTGCCGCTCATTGCAACATGTTTACCTGTATCTGCAGCATGTAAATATATTGCTTTTACAACATCAAATACGTGCTCGTATCTGCCACGTACAACTGTCGATACATCATCCGTGTGACTCCAAACTTTGCTTTGATCGACCTGATTGAGTGCCCCTAATATGATTTCAGCGAAATCATCACTCATAACAGATAAGTTAAAATTACAACCTGAAATTCGATTAATAATTGTCATTACATCCCCTCCTACTTAATACGATATACGAAAAAATTTAGATTTTCAAATATCTGTTGGAATAAATTGAAAGTTAATTATTTTGGGTATAGAGATAAAAAGAGGTGACGTTATGTACAGAGAACTATCCGATAAAGTGGCAGTCGTCACAGGTGGTTCGAGTGGTATTGGACGGGGAATTGTTGAGCGTCTATATAAAGAGGGTATGCGCATCGTCTTCACGTATCGCTCTAATCAGGCGATGGCAAAAGAAATTATTGATGGTTTAGATAAAGAACGTGTGAAAACTATACAAACAGATGTGACAAAAGAAGCTGACATTAAGAAATTATTTGAATTTACAATACGTCATTTCGGGGAGGTCCATGTACTTGTGAACAATGCGGGTGTTCAAAGTGATGTGCCATCACATGAACTCGAAATGGAAGATTTTGATTTGGTAATGAATACGAACCTGCGGGCAGCCTTTATGACAAATCGCGAGGCGATTCGTCATTTTTTAAGTCAAAAATATAAAGGTAAGATTATCAACATATCAAGTGTGCACGAAATTATTCCATGGCCACACTACACACATTATACAGCGAGTAAAGGCGGGTTAAAATTGATGACACAATCACTCGCACTTGAATATGCACGCCTTGGTATACGTGTGAACAATATTGCACCAGGTTCAATCGATACACCGATTAACGCCCAATTTTTAAAAGATGATAAGGCAAAAGAAGAAGCGGGTAACTTTGTACCGATGGGATTTGTTGGAGAAGTCGAACACATTGCAGGCATTGTTGCTTTTTTGGCTTCCAATGAAGCCATATACATCACAGGACAGACAATTGTTGCTGATGGCGGGTTGAGTTTGTATCCCTCACATCGTAATATGGAGCATGATTATTTGAGGGATGAAATGAGGGACTAGTTATAGTCTAAACATTTCAGGGGTTTGTTTGTGGTCTCCACTGACCAAGCGAGCGCTCTCGTTTGAACGCCGGCGCCTCCATTGACCAGGCGAGCACCGTCGTTTAATCAACCGCATACATTTACCTATCAAATAAAAAAAGCTACGTGACCTATATTAGGTTCCGTAGCTCTAAATATATTACTGAATATTCTCATGACGACGTTTCGCTTCGCGACCGCGTCCTTTATAGCTTCCTAACATTTCACGTTCAGCGAATTCGGAATTTCTTAACGTTTGTATGCGTTCTTTAACAAATTCATTAGATAGCGCGTGCTCGACAATATATCTGTTTCTTCCATGTTCTGCACATTCGAGTGAACATCCACCAAGGTGATATGCCTGGTTTTCTTCAGATGCTATAAGCTGTGCATTACATTCAGGATTACAGCAGTTGATATAGCGTTCACACGGCGTACCATCATAGTGGTCTTTACCTACAACAGTATGTTCAACCTGGTTGATTGGAACTGTTAGACGCTCATCAAATACATACATCATACCGTCCCACAGCTGACCTTGTGTTTCTGGATCTTTTCCATATGTTGCGATACCACCATGCAACTGCCCAACATTATCGAATCCTTCTTTCTTTAACCAACCAGAGAATTTCTCACAGCGGATACCACCTGTGCAATACGTCAGAATTTTTTTACCTTCAAATAATTCACGGTTTTCTCTGACCCACTCTGGTGTGTCTCGGAATGTTTCGACATCTGGTTTAACAGCACCACGGAAATGACCGACTTCATATTCATAATCATTGCGAACATCCAACACAATCGTGTCCTCACGTTGCATCTGTTCCATGAATTCTTTTGGCGATAAATACTCGCCAGTAATCTCATGTGGATTTACATCATCTTCTAAACTCAAGTTTACAAGTTCAGGACGTGGTCTGACATGCATCTTTTTAAATACATGTGTGTCTGATTCATCTACTTTAAAAACGATGCCTTCGAATAACGGATGGTTTTTCATATACTCCGCATATTCTTTCGTTTGTTCTTCTGTACCTGAAACTGTGCCGTTGATACCTTCGTTAGCGACTAAAATTCGACCTTTAAGTCCAATCTCTTTACACATTGCAAGATGCTCAGCTGAGAAATCTTCTGGATCTTCAATCGTTGTGTAATAATAATAAAGTAATACGCGATATTTCATTGTTTTCCACCTATCAATAATTATTTGCAGGATAACTCCTGATAGCCATGCTCACGCACAGTTCTTATATTATAACAAAAATAGATAACGAAGGAATAGCATCATGTTGTCTAAATCATGGCACATGGTGTATAATTGCTTATTGTTAATTACATAAAGAGGTTCTTAGCCATAAACCCTCTATAAAAAACTAAGACACACATCCATGTGCCTTAGTCGAGGTACGTGGATTTTTTTGTGGGAGGAATTAAATGTTAGATAAAGATAAAGCGCTTGTTGTATTCTCAGGCGGACAAGATAGCACAACATGTATGTTTTACGCGATGGAATATTATAGAGAAGTAGAACTCGTTACATTTGAATATGGTCAACGTCATGCATCAGAAATAGATGTTGCAAAAAATATTGCGAGTGAGCATGGTTTAAAGCATCACGTCATTGATATGTCTGTACTTGCACAATTATCACCGAATGCACTGACACATCATGATATGGAAATTTCATCAGATAACGATATGCCAAACACATTTGTACCTGCACGGAATATGTTATTTTTATCGTTTGCGACAGCGATAGCATATCAAGTAGGCGCGAAGACAATTATTACTGGTGTGTGTGAAACAGACTTCAGTGGTTATCCTGATTGTCGTGACATGTTCGTTAAATCGATGAACGTGACAGCAAATCTCGCGATGGATGAGAGTTTCATTATCGCAACACCTTTGATGTGGCTCAATAAAAAAGAAACATGGGCCCTTGCAGATAGTTTTGGAAAACTTGAGTACATTCGCGTGAAGACACTCACTTGTTATGAAGGAGTGATTGGTGACGGTTGTGGAAAATGCCCGGCATGTGTCTTACGTCAGAATGGACTCGAAGAATATATGAAAGAGAAAGGTGAAGTAATGTGATCTATCCAGTAGCACCACATGGTTTTGAATTTGAACTAAATAAAGATTTACATTTTAGTGCTGCACATTTTATAGATGACGCGCGCGCTGGTAAATGTCGCAATGTGCATGGACATAACTATATAGCGAATATCACGATTGTCGGTGACAGGTTAGATGATATGGGGTTTTTAGTAAATTTCTCAGAACTGAAAAAAGTTGTGACTGAGGCGTTTGATCATACGATATTAAACGACCACCCAAGGTTTCAAAATGTGCCGCCGACAACAGAAACAGTGGCGCGTACAATTCATGAAATGATTTCAGAATTTTTAAAAGATCAATCAAATACAGTGTACTGCCTGCAAATATTTTTAAGAGAGACACCAACAAGTTATGCAGTTTATCGACCGAAGGAGTTCAAATAATGAAAGTACCTGTACTAGAAATATTCGGTCCAACGTTTCAAGGTGAAGGTGCGGTTATCGGTCAGAAGACGATGTTTGTAAGAACGGCTGGCTGTGATTATAGATGTAGCTGGTGTGACTCATCATTTACTTGGGATGGTTCACAAAAAGATAATATTCAGATGATGACGAGTGATGATATATTAAATGAATTAGATAGACTTGCACTTAATAATTATAGTCACGTCACTATATCGGGTGGGAATCCACTTTTAAATAAAGGTTTTGAACCATTTGTCGAAGCTGCAAAAGCACGCGGCATTCGACTAGCGGTAGAAACACAAGGTACAAAGTTTCAACAGTGGCTTACGCTTATAGATGAAGTGACAATTAGTCCAAAACCACCAAGTTCAGGAATGAATACAGATTTCGTAAAGCTTGAATATATGATGAACAATCTAGCACCACACCAATTTAATTTAAAAGTCGTTGTGTTTGATGATGCTGATTTTGACTATGCAAAATCAGTGCACCGTAAATATCCAGACGCTGAATTTTATCTGCAGGTAGGGAATCCATACTTAGGTGAGCGTGTTGAAGCACATACAGAAAAATTGTTACAGCGTTATGAAAATTTAGTAGACAAAGTCATGAACGATAAAGAGCTCCAAAACGTGCGCGTGTTGCCGCAATTGCACACGTTGTTGTGGAGTAATAAACAAGGAGTGTAATAATGGATAACACAGAAGATTTAACATTGTTAGGTAACCAAAATGTACAGTATTCGTTTGATTATGATCCAGAGGTTTTGGAAGTATTTCCAAATAAATATCCGGAACGCGATTATTTTGTCAAATTTAACTGTCCGGAGTTTACGACGTTATGTCCGATTACAAACCAGCCGGACTTTGCGACAATATATATCAGTTACATACCAGGTGAGAAGATGGTCGAGAGTAAATCGTTGAAGCTCTATCTGTTTAGTTATAGAAACCATGGCGGATTCCATGAGACCAGTGTGAATATGATTATGGACGACCTCGTTAAGCTGATGGATCCGAAGTATATCGAAGTGTGGGGGAAGTTCACTCCACGTGGCGGAATTTCAATCGATCCATACTGTAACTATGGTAAGGCGGGTACTAAGTTTGAAGAGATGGCAGATAATCGTATGATGAATCACGATTTATATCCGGAGAAAATAGATAATAGGTAGGGAGTAGTGTTCCTATTAGAGGATATGAATTATTTTAAGCAGGAAGCTTTCTCGTATAGACGATAGGTGGTGTATCTTCTACACGAGGCTTTCTCGTATAGACGATAAGTGGTATACCTTCTACACGAGGCTTTCTCGTATAGACGATAAGTGGTGTATCTTCTACACGAGGCTTTCTCGCGTAGACGATAGGTGGTCCATCTTCTACACGAGGCTTTCAAGCATAAACAAAAGATGTCTAAACAACTATTTAACAAAAAAAATCATGAATATGAATCCTTTTACTATTCAGACTGCTGCGGCAGTCTTTTTTTTTTATCTAAAAATATTTATTTAGTACCTTGCATTGTTCACTACCTTGTTATATACTAAGCTCAGTACTAAACTATGTACAGTAGTGAGGTGGAAATATGAACGTACAGTTAAAGAAGGGTTCGCTTACCATGATAGTGCTCGCATTTATAGGTAAGGAAAAGCAGTATGGCTATCAGCTCGCACAAAATATATCAAACTATATTGAAATTGCTGAAGGCACGCTGTATCCGCTGTTGAGACGGTTGGTTAAAGAGGAGCATCTAGTAACAACGCTTGAAGAATCTTCTGAAGGACCTGCAAGAAAGTATTATGAGCTTACAGAGAGTGGTAAGGAATATTTACAGACGCTCGTTGATGAGTGGGGCACTTACACTGAAGCAGTATCGCAAATACTAAATGAAACGGGGACTAAATAATGAAACGTAAAGAATTTTTAAGAAACTTGGATGAGCGCTTAAGAGTACTGGATTTTGATGTAAAGCAGGATATTATTAATGAGTTTGATGTGCACATCAGACAGGGTGTTGAAACGGGGCTAAGCGAGGAAGAGGTCATACGTTCACTCGGTTCATTTGAGGATATTGTAGCTGAGCTGCTTGAGCAGGAAGAAGTGAAGACAAAGTACTCTCCAGTCGAAGAGGAACCTGTCAAAGAAGAAATACCGAAAGTGATTGTAGAACGTGAGAAAAAGACGAAACACAGTCCGACAGACTTTGATCCGAAAAAAATTAAGAAGCTTTACATTGAAGCTGAAGCTGCAACTGTGACTGTTGTTAAAGGTGAATCTTTCTCAATGGACTATCAATCACCAAAAGCTGACAGCACTGTCGATTATGAAGTAGAAGGCGATATGTTAAAAATTAATCAAAGAAATGATAAAGACAGATGGTTAATCTGGTCATTCAAAAAAATAAAGTCCAACAACAAGCTCGTAATCACGTGGCCATATGATTTGGATTTCTTAGAAATTGAAGTAGATTTTGGTGCTGTACGTGTTGAAGGCTTAAAAGCAAATGATATTCATATTGAAGGAAATATGGGAAGTGTAACAGGACAGAAGTTAAACGGTAAACACTTCACACTGAAGAGTGATATGGGTCGTGTAAACATTGAACATTCAAAAGCGCAGACAATGACGCTCGCTTCTGACATGGGAACGGTGCATTTGGAAGAATGTTATGCAAAAGTGTATGATGTGAAGTCTGATATGGGACGCATTACAGGCAATAACATTAACCCTGATGCGGACGGTCTGTTCATCACGGATATGGGCGCGATAAAAGTCACGTTTAAAGAAGAACCAACAGATACTGAAATCATCACTAGAACTGATATGGGTCATGCGAGCAGTCCATATAAAGAAAATCGAAACGCTACGTATCGACTGACGTTTGAAACGGATATGGGTTCTGTAATAGTAAAATAAATATAAAAAAGCCTCTGACTTATTTGGTCAGAGGCTGTTATTTTGCTAAAATATTAATTATCTTCAGCTGGTTTCTGTTTTTTAACAGTTGCTAATTTATACAAATGATAAACCGCACCATAGAGTACTAAAAATGGTACAATAATTATGACTGAAAAGAACAGTGTTCCACCTAATTCACGCAAACCGAAGTTTTCAAAAAAGTCTTCAGTTGATAATTCAGAAATTGGTGGCCAAAAGATGTAATAATAAATGAATGCAAGCACCGCTAGTGTAAAGATATAGAATACCGCATTACTGATATAATATGGTGCTGTAAATTTATCAAACTTAAACATATGTAACTTCCCTTCACATTGATACTTTCTCACATTATACAACATTCTTTGAAATAAATATAGCGTTTACAAAAAATTTAATAGGAGTGAAACTATGCCACTGAGAATAGCAAAGCAAGAAGATTTATCACGTATCCTTGAAATTAAGGAATCGGTATTACCGTATATGCACAAAAATGGAAATATGCAGTGGGATGAATCTTATCCGAATGAAACTGTGTTTTTAAAAGATATAGAAGAGGAGACGCTATATCTTTATGAACGGGATGATAAGATTATCGCATTCATTGTTGTGGATGATAATCATCCATTCCCATACGATGACATCCCGTGGGAGTTACCAATGGAAAACGCGGCTGCGATGCATCGTTTTGCAGTGGATCCGGAATACTTTGGTAAAGGTATCGCACGCATTATGATGGAAGCAATTGAAGAATTATTAATAGAAGATGGTTATCAAGGTATACATACAGATACATCTCTTGAGAACACGCACATGCAAAAGCAATTTACAAAAAATGATTTTGAATATAAAGGTCATTTAAACTTAGATGAAAACACAGATGAATGGTATGTTGCGTATGAAAAAGTTTTCGAGCAAGAGGACTTAGATTCGAAAGAAGCATAATCATATAGAGATAATAGAAATATTTAAAGGATAAGAGAGGATCTTTAATGAGTAGGTTGATTTATGTCGTCATTGTCATTATCTTTTTAGATTTATTTATACAGTTGCCAATCATCACACCATTTAGTATGTCACTTGGTGCAACAGAATATACAGCTGGTTTTATTGTTGCTGTGTATTCGTTCTTTAATATTTTTGGTAATATAATTGGTGGTTTTTTTGCCGATAAAGTTGGACGTAAACGTCTACTATATCTTGCTATGGCTGCACAAGTGATTATATTATTAATGTATATCGTCGTACCAAGTGTTGCTTTATTGATTTTTGTGCGTATCATTCATGGCTTTACGAGCGGTCTTCTCACACCTGCTGCGTTTAGTTTGGTTGCAGACATGTCAAAGAAAGCAACTATTGGGCGTTCAATGGCATTTACCGGTGTTGCTATAGGAACGGCTGCGGTAATTGGACCAGCCTTAGGTGGTATTATCTCCAGCGTATATTCATATCAAATGGTATACCTGTTTACAGCAATAATCTTTGCATTAAGCTTGTTATTAATAAGACTTGTCGTTACTGAAAGTACTACGAAAAAGAGTCGTAATCATCACTATGATACGAATTACTTAGAATTATTAAAACGACCAACTTTAATTTTTGCATATGTTGCTGCATTTACGCTAATGATTTCTAACGGATCGCTCGCGTTTGGTTTACCTTTAAAGTCAATGCAGTTAAACCTTGAAGACAGTATGACTGGAATGTTTTTAAGTGTATTCGGTATAACTGCAATAATCGTATTTGCATCTCCATTAAATAGAATATATACAAAGGTTAAAGCAGAAGTACTTGTTTCTATAGGAATCTTTATTATTGGTTTATCTATGATTTTACTTCACTTCGTACCTACGACGTTATCAGTATTTGGAGTAATGGCATTATATGGTTTTGGGTTTAGCCTTGTGTTCCCGAGCATGAATAAAGTCATTGCGCTCTATGCCAACATGAGTGAGCGTGGTAAAGCAAATGGACTATTTTATGGATTCTTCTCATTGGGTACAGTTTCCGGTTCTTATTTATCGGGTGTGTTTTCAACATTTTATGATTTGCCGTTTGTCTTCATTGGTATAACATTATTGATACTACAAGTTACATTGATTTTAATTAGCAGAAAGACTACACAAGTTCAATAAGGAGAGCTTCTTATGAAGAAAGTGTTATTGCTTGGCGTTCACTCAGATATAGGCTACGAGCTATATGAATCATTTAAAGATACGTATGATATTTATGCTTTTTCAACGTTCGAGCAAGATAACATACGCTTAGATATTAATTATTTAAAAGTAGATTTGTTCGATTTGGCTGCTGTAACCGAAGGACTTAGGGATATAGATATTGTCATATTTTTTGATGATCCTATCTTGAGATTGAGTCGTAAAACGCAAGGTAAAATGTCAGACCTGATAAAACTTGTTGCTGATACAATTGCTCGTGCATCATTTATTAATAATATAGAACAAATTATTTATGTGCGAGATGAAATCGGAGGATATAGCCTAGCTGAGATATTATCAGCATATGGTACACCTGTATCAATTACTAAAACCGATATAAAACGCCAGGCAAAGGGGCTTGGTTATCGTACACATTCACGAAAAGAGTATAGAAGTGTGAGTCGCTCTGTCATGCCAGAAGGATGGAGTATTAAAGATGTTGCAAAATATTACTTTGAGTGGCTCTCAAATATTGTCTTTGACGTCGTGCGTGTAGAATTTAAAGAAGATACGGTGAGTATTTACTTAGCAAAAGTTAGCAGCCCTGCGTTAAAATTTAAACTTAACAAATCAATGTATCATGAAGGTATAGTGTCTTATGATGTAATCGCTGGCTTTCTGATTAATGATAGCGATTATAAAACACCACGTTTTGAATTTAGAGAATTAAAAGGTAGAGATGAATTTATTCTTGGGATTCATGATTTTGAACCAAGTTTACCATGGGGGCTATTTTCATTTACCCATGCACCGATACAAGCTTTAATCAATCGTATATACCGTGTTGAAATGATCATTATAGATAAGCCATCAAGCAAACGCATTGAACAAGAAGATTCATCAATAAACTGAACTTAAATAGAAGACAAGAAATGAAAAAGGCCTCGCACATAATTATGCGAGGCCTTTTGTTATTAATATATTAATGAATGTAGTTAAAGCTATTTACAGATGATGCAGAAATAGTTCTAACTGTCTTATTCCAAGGACCATGTGTCCAGTTCCATTCAGAAATGTTGATTGAACCGTCACCATTGACACTTTCAACAATCGCTACGTGACCGTAGTAACTGCTCGCGCCACCTTGACCTTGAGAGAACACCATGATAGCTCCAACAGAAGGTGAGTTTGTTACGCTATAACCTTGTGAGCGTGCTGCGTTTGCCCAGTTATGTGCGTTACCCCAGTTACTTCCAACAGGTTTACCTAATTGCTGACGGCGTTCAAATGCGTAATATGTACACTGACCACCAGAGTAGTAGTTCACACCGTAAGAAGGTGCAGGCGCAGGTGCTGCCGCTGCTGCTTCCTCTTTAGCTCTTTGTTCCGCTGCTGCTTGTTCCGCTGCACGTCTCTCAGCTTCAGCTTGCTCAGCCGCACGTTGTTCAGCTGCTGCCTGCTCAGCTGCAACTCTCTCAGCTTCAGCTTGTGCTGCTGCAACTCTTTCAGCTTCCGCTTGCTCAGCTGCTGCAATTTCTTCAGCCGTTGGACCAGCTTGCTCTTGTTCCGCTGCTGCTTGCTCAGCTGCAAGTCTCTCAGCTTCCGCTTGTGCTGCCGCTGCTTGTTCAGCTGCAACTCTCTCAGCTTCCGCTTGTGCTGCTCCCGCTTGTTCCGCTA
>JBGYPO010000078.1:0-4178 GCA_041838435.1 Aliicoccus sp.
AGACGCCAGCGTTTTAATTACCACGGAACGGTGCGTAAATATAATGACGGCAGTCCATTGATTACAGATACGAAAGCATTTCTGAAAAACGCCGGGTTACGCGCACAAAGTATTCAGGCAATGATTATCAAGCGTGAAGTGCTGATAGACAATGATATTACAATGATTGAGGGCGCGGCCGGACAAGATACATTGTTCTTCCAGGAAGTGATGTTACATTGTGAGAATGCGCGTGCAATTAATGTTTATGTGCACATGTATTATGCATTTGTTGAAGGTTCTGTCACCAACACACTTGGTGTGAAATTCTTTGATAAATACCACACGTTAGAAATTGAACGCATTAAATTTTTAGAAGAACATCAATTGATGCGCACTTATCTGTCAAAGCGCTTTAATTTCTATGTGAAGAACTGGTATATTTCAAAAATTGAACGCACACGACCTGAAGAACGTGAGCAGGCAATTTTAAGATTTTTAGAAATTTATAGTATGTATGATAAGTACGAAAAGTATAAAGAAACCGATAATGACTTAGACGAAATGATTAAATCATTACGAGCTGAAGTGAACGACACAAAATAGAGGGTGCTTGATATGTTTAAGAGAAAAAAGCGTGACGATTCAAAACAGAATGTATCAAAACAAGAGATTTTCAACAAGCTGGAACGCATAGAAAATAAGCTTGATCAGAAAGTGTTTTTTGATGATGTCTTTATTGAAAATATTGAAGAGCAGGACGTTTTACCGCTCATAAAAAGAGACAAGCATTCTATCAGAATCGCACGGCTTGCTTTAAAAAATATCATTGAACCATTCCCAAATTTTGAAACGATTGAATATAGTGAGGATTTCAATTGGGATGTCACACATAAAAAGTATGGGCAAAGCTATCAACTATACATCCAATCCTTGCGTGTGGTGAGTGCACTCACTTTAGAATATGAAACTACAAAAAAACGTGCGTATTTAGAGAAAGCGAAGTCGATTATTGAGTCATGGATGGAATATGCCGCAGGTAATCCACAGAGCAAGATGATCTGGTATGACCACCCGACAGGGAACAGAGCGCAGACACTCATCCATTTCTTATATCATGCGCGGGAACATTTTGAGCTTGACGGGCGCAAATACTTTAACACATTAAAAGCGCATGCCGATGTCATGAGTAATCCAGAAAAATATAACTATAACAACCACGGCTTGATGATGGACCGCGCGCTGATTATTATCGGCCGTGTGTTGAAAATCGATGATTACATCACGACCGGTTTAAATCGTGCACGTGAAACATTCTGGTTCAGTTTTAGTGCGAAAAGCATTCACTTGGAGAACTCGCCTTCCTATCACGGGATGGTCGTGCGCATTTATAATGAACTTGAAGAATATTTACAAACAATCGACAAGTCACTTGGTGAAACGATTTTAAACTACTTGGAGCAAGCAAAACGTTACTATTGGATTATTGCAACGCCAATTGGTGTCTTGCCGGAAATCGGTGATTCATCCGGAGGCGCAGTCGATAAAAAGATATACGAAAACGTATTTGATTATGAGCTTGGTCTCACAGTTATGCAATATGAGAATCCGAAGCCCGTCTACATGACATTTATTTCAGGCATGACCCACACAACGCACAAGCATACAGATGACTTGAGCATCACGTTATCATACGGTAAAGATGATATATTCGTTGATGCGGGTCGCTTCAATTACAGCAAGAGTCCGATACGCAGTTATGTGACGTCCTCACGTGCGCATTCGACACTGTTTATCGAAGGTATGAAATATGAGCGGAGTAAAGACAACCGATTTTTACGGGAAATTGATATCACTTCATATTTTGAAAATGATGCATATACGCTTGTGAAAGGTAAAAATGAAGCGTTTGAATCGGCCGGGCTGTACCGTACAATAATTCAGTTGAAGCAGCATCCAGTCATTCTTATTCTCGATAAAGCGCAGGCAGAGGATCATGAAATTGGCCAAAACTTTAACCTACATCATAAGGTTGAGATTGTGAATCACGTGCGAGACGAAGCGAGACTGCGCCTCGAGTCTGGTCATGAAGTGCTGCTAAAGCAGTTTAATATGCCTGACGATTATGAGATTATGGAAGCTTCCACAACAAAACCAATTCAGGCGGTCAACACATTATCGTTTGGTAAAACTGTGGATACATCTCAGCTGCGCTTTAAATCACAAGCGAGTGACGATTATATATTTGAAACGATGATTGTGCTTGAACCCGAACTTGATGTTGCATATCGCAGACATGGAGAGTTGTTATTCATTAATGTAAATGATGAAGAAATTATTATAAATATTTAAGGTAAATTGAGAGGGTGATAGTGATGACGTATAAAGTTAAAGTAGAGAATGTCTCGAAAGTATATGATTTAAATCGTAGAAAAATAGACCGTATCCTATCACTCTTTACGTTTGGACTGTATTCAAAAGAACAGCCATACTTTGCCTTAAGGGACATATCATTCGAGGTCAATGAAGGCGATTCTGTCGGTATTGTCGGGTTAAACGGTTCAGGGAAGACGACATTGTCAGATCTACTCGGTGAAGTAACGAAGCCATCATCAGGTAACATTTCAATTCGCGGAAAAAGCTCACTGATTGCAATCAATGCAGGGTTGAATCAGGAACTCACCGGTGAAGAGAACATTCGTATGAAATGTTTGATGTACGGGATGACAGAAGACGAAATTAATGAAAAATTCGATAAGATTGTCACGTTTAGTGAGCTCGAGGACTTTATCGACCAGCCGATTAAGACGTATTCAAGCGGTATGAAATCCCGCCTGGGCTTTGCGATTGCAGCGCACAGTGATCCTGACGTTCTGATAGTCGATGAGGCTTTATCCGTTGGGGATGATACATTTGCGAGTAAGTCAGGCCAGATGATTAAAGAGTTCCAGGAACGTGGGAAAACTATTTTCTTTGTGTCACACTCTGCGAAGCAAATCGGCAGGATTTGTAACAAAGCGATGTGGCTGCACTACGGTGAGATGGTGAAGTTCGGTGATTGCGTACCCGTTGCGAATGAGTACGCGCGTTTCGTGGATAAGTATGTGGCGATGTCACCTGAAGAACAGACGAAATATAAACGCGAGATGTTCCAAAAACAAAAAGATAAAAGTAAAGACCATAAAGTAGAATCCGCGCGTCCAAGTGTCTGGAATGTTGTGACGGGGCTTGGCTTATTTGGGGTATTTGTTGTTGCATTATTATTACAATTGAATGTTTTCTAAAAGTGAGAAGTGATATCATTGATGGACAACAACAAAACTTATAAGTGAGGGATTTTATGTTTGAGAAAGAAATACGCGAACTTGTCGAATCACAGAATGGAAATATATCTTATGTTATCGGCCTCGATGACACAGTGTTTAAGTATCGGGAGAAAGAAATGTATTACCCTGCAAGTACTGTAAAAGTTCCAAACGCAATGGCAAATATGATGGCATTTGAAGAAGAACTGGATAAGAAAATTAACGTTGTAGATCCTGTCGATGGTTGTGGGATTTTACATACGCAAAAGTATATGGATGACATCACTTTATATGATGCGATTGTTTTATCAATTATTGTTTCAGACAATACCGCAGCAAACATGGTCATTGATAACATTGGTGTGAAAGATTTAAATGAGTATTACCAGAAATTTGGAATGAAAGATACATATTTACGCGGCAAATATTATGATTTCGATAATAAAGATAGACGCAGCAGCACAGTAACAGTCGATGACCTGTTTCAATGTATGGGGTTGTTGAACAAAGAGAACGATGTGGTGCCGACACATCTACGCAATAAAATGCTTGATATTATGAAACGCCAGCAGTTTAATGACAGAGTTGGTGCATTCCTGTTGAATCAAGACGATGGCAAGAAAGAATTTTACATTGCATCGAAGACAGGTTCAGTGAATAACATGGAACACGACTTTGGTGTGATTTCATACAATGGTAAACAAGTGACGTTTGCTGTATGTACAGACGGTTGGAATTCGAATATCGAAGCGAGACAATTCATGATGACACTGGGTACAATTTTACAAAAATATTTAGGTATGTGATATAGTACTTACACTAGGCAGTAAAATTGTGAGGTTTTTGGATGAATTTTAAAATGATATTGTGGTGGTTTGTCACTGTGTTCTGGCT
>JBGYPO010000079.1:0-15691 GCA_041838435.1 Aliicoccus sp.
TTCTGTTTCTGATTCCATTTCTTCGCGAATATCAATCACTTCAATGAACTGCGCATTCTCTTTGGCAAGTGCTTCTATGCCTTCTGCGTCATATTCACCACTGATATAAGCGAGTAAATAGTCAAGCTGTGCATCTGTCTCAAGTATAAGCTCGCGCAGGTTTGAAACGAGTGTGTCTGTCGTGTCACCTGTGATGACACCTGTGACGTCCAATCCTTCGTTTTCCTGGAATGCTTCAACTTGTGACGTTAAGTTACTGTCAAATGTACTGTTCACTTCATCAATGTCATAACCGAGTGCATCGAATGCTACTTTCAATGAGATGACTGTTTCATTTTCCTGTCCTTCAGAATATAAATCTTCCGGGTTTAGTAATGTTACACGGTAGTAATCGGGATTAATGAGTTCAACGTCCGGTTCAATGCCCGCGTCGTGCACCCACGTGCCGTTTGGTGTGAGCCATTTTGAGCGCGTGAATTTCAGGATGGATTGATCCGGATACTCTTCAATCGTTTGAACAGTGCCTTTACCAAATGACTTCGTACCCACAACTTCTACATCCATCAAATCGACAAGTGCACCTGTAAATACTTCCGAGGCACTTGCTGAACCTTCATTGATTAAAATATAAATGTTCTCAAAGCTGTCTGTACTGTCATTTTTCGGGAACATCGTACTCAGCGGTACCTGCATTCCACTGTTGTCTTCCATCAGTATGACGTCTGTATTGCGGTCGATGAACTGATTAATCATGTTGACTGCTTCGTTAAGTAAACCACCCGGGTTATATCTGAAGTCCAGAATAACATCCGTGTTACCGTTCGCTGCAGCTTCATCAATTGCCGCTGCGAATTCATCTGTCGTCCCTTCCTGGAAGCGGTTAATACTAATGTGTGCAACACCGTCTACCTCTTCATACGTGACACTGTCGACATGGATTGTGTCGCGTGTAATTGTAATATCAATCGGCGCATTATTACCACGCACAATGGACAGTGTGACATCCGTACCTTTTTCTCCACGAATCAACTGGACGGCTTCGTTCGCAGTCCATCCTTCAATCGATTCACCGTCAACAGCTGTGACCATGTCTCCAGGTTCAAGTCCTGCAGCTTCAGCAGGTGACCCGCGCATTGGAGATATAATAACAATATAGCTGCCTTCCTGACGCACTTCGGCACCAATACCTTCAAAGTCGCCTGTGACAGACTCATAGAACTGATCAGTATCTGCCGGTAACATAAACTCTGTATACGGATCGCCCAACCCTTCAATTAAACCCTGTATTGCTGATTCGACGAGTGCTTCTTTATCGACGTCCAGGTAATACTCTTCAGTTAACGTCTCGTAAATATCAAAGAACTGTTCAAATTCATCATAGTCACCCGGACTGGAATCTGATTGTGCATGCAGTGTAAATGTCGTGAGTGCTGCAGTAATTGCGATAACTACAAGTACAAGGAGCGGTAACATGATAAACTTCTTACGTCGCTCACTGAGTCCTCTTTTACTGATTTGCTCAATCATATCTTCACCTAATTTCTAATTGTATACCGCTATTTTACCACCGTATTACTGATTTGCAAAAGGGAGGACCGCATCAAGCGCGATTTCCATCATTTCGTTGAACGTCGATTGTCTCTCGTCACTCGACGTCGCTTCACCTGTTAAAATGTGATCGCTCACAGTTAAAATCGTGAGTGCACGTGCATTATATTTTTGTGCAATCGTAAATAATGCAGAGCTTTCCATCTCCACTGCGAGTACACCGTACGCAGCAAGCTGCGCGTTTGTCTCTTTTTCATCATAGAATGAATCTGCAGTAAATATGTTGCCGACGCGGACATCGATGCCGCGTTTTTTCGCTTCATTATAGCTCGATAACAGTAATTCAAAGTCTGAGGTTGGTGCGTAATCAATCGCGCCGCCAAATAATTTTCGGTTTTGATTCGAGTCATTCGATGCACTCTGTGCGATGATGACGTCACGCACCTTCACATCTTTCTGAATTGCGCCGCACGTACCGACGCGCACGATATTTTTCACACCGTACTCACTGAAGAGCTCGTTGATGTAAATTGAAATCGACGGTACACCCATACCGCTGCCCTGGACAGAAATACGCTTACCTTTGTATGTCCCTGTATATCCGAGCATATTTCTCACTTCGTTGTAACACACAACATCTTCTAAAAAATTATCTGCAATAAATTTTGCACGGAGTGGATCGCCCGGCATCAATACCGTATCTGCAATTTCACCGGGTTTTGCACTAATGTGTACACTCATATTAAATCTCCTTTTAATGTTCTAACCAGTTTTTAAATTGTTCAAATGCATCATCAAACACAGTCAGAGAAATATCATCATATGGATTTTTCTCTAAATAATCACTGACTTCATTATAGTCTTTAGTATATTTCGGGAACATCGTATCCTTCGCAATGCGTTCTGCGAGCGCGCCTTCGGATGAATTTTCGTTCACTTTCGTTTTCATATACTGATAAAACGAATACTCTTTCATTATGGATTCACCCTCTATTTAAGCCTCGTCAAATATTGTTAAATATTCTTCATAACCGGCTGCTTTCATTTCACTGAGCGGCACAAACTGTATTGCTGCAGAGTTGATACAGTAGCGCATACCGCCAAGTTCAGCCGGACCATCGTTAAACACGTGACCAAGATGGCTGTCGGAACTTTCACTTCTCACCTCAGTGCGGCGCATGCCGAACGTGTCGTCAAAATGTTCTGTCACACCTGCATCAAAATCTGCTATCGTTTTTGAAAAGCTCGGCCATCCACAGTCACTGTCAAATTTATCGAGGGACGTAAACAACGGTTTGCCGCTTAATTTGTCCACGTAGATACCTGCTTCAAAGTGATCGTGATATGCGTTACGGTGCGGCGCTTCTGTACCATTTTCTTTCATTACTTTATATTCCAGGTCTGTTAATTCATCAATTGATTTTTTAACCATTAAGCATCACCCCATACTTTCTCAATATAGCCCTTACGGCCTGAACCTTTAAAATACGCATTGTAATGTGCACTGTTTTTCTGATAAAAATCCTGATGATGATCTTCAGCTTCATAAAAGTTTTTATACGGCAGCACCGGTGTGTTGATCGGTTCTGCAAATACTTTTTCAGCGTCAAGCGCTGCAATTACAGATTCCGCTGCTTCTTTTTGCGTGTCATCATGATAGAACACAGCCGGCATATAGTGCGCGCCTCTGTCTCCAAACTGACCCCCGACATCTGTCGGGTCAAATGTTTTAAAGAAAATCTTTAATATATCTTCATACGATAAAATCGTTTCATCAAATTCTATTTGTACAGCTTCAACGTGCCCGGTTGTGCCCGTCGATACTTCTTCATATGTTGGATTCGGTTTCTCGCCGTTTGAATATCCACTTGTTACGCTGTGGACACCATCCCACTCGTGAAATGGTTTAACCAAGCACCAAAAACACCCGCCTGCTAAAGTTGCCACTTGCATTTTATCACTCCTAGTAATAGTTAAAATTGAAATACCATGCATTATTTTCGTAGTCAATATTGACTAAATTTAAGTCTTGTATGACGAGCTGATTCGTAATTAAATTCGTGTCGAGTATCAGTGCATATTGCTCTGTACTGAATCTAATACCTTCAGGAAGGTAGCTATTCTCTATAATCATTGTGTACAGCATGTCCTGACTTAGCGGAAATCCGGCGATATCAATGTTGTAGACACGAAATGTAACGTAGTCACCGTACGATATCGGCTCGAGATTAAACGTCGTCACAACATCATTCCCGTAAATGTTGTTTACACTATATAGGCTGATTGCGTCATTTGAGACATTGATTGTTAGGCTGTCGTCTAAACTATCGTCAAGCAGATCTTGAATCGTCGCATTATCTAATATAAATTCAATGCCCGTCGGCGCGTATCCCGATGTGCTTGATTCCGGCACTTCATAATCCGCTGACAATAAATAATATAAGTAACCGACGACGGCTATATTTACAATCAGTAATATTAGAAACAGATATTTCCAAATATTCATGCGAATCACTTCCGTCTTAAATGTAAGAATTTGTGTGGGAATATATTTTTATCGTCTGTTGTACCTTCAGTTTCGCTAAGAATTTCCCATTCATCGAGATTGTACTCTGGGAAGAATGCATCACCCGCAAAGTTTTCTTCGATAATTGTGATGTGCATCTCGTCGATTAGGTGCATCGTTTCTTTATAGATGTTCGCACCCCCGAAGATAAAAATCTTACCATCAAGATTATTGATGTCGTCAATTGAGTGAATGACTTCTGCATCCGGCAATTTTAAATCTTCGTTGCGCGTCAGAATGATATTCCTGCGATTTGGCAGTGCTTTGCCCATTGATTCATATGTTTTACGGCCCATGACGATTGTGTTGCCTGACGTGAGTTCCTTAACATGCTTTAAATCTTTTGGTAGATGCCACGGCATCTTATTGTGAAATCCAATTACATTTTGCCGCGCATGCGCGACGATTAAAGATACCATTATGCATTCCTCCTAAACAGCGATTGGTGCTGAAATATACCCATGACTTTCGTAATCAACGACTTCAATATCTTCATATTCAAGTTCAAACATCGATTTGTTCGAGTTGATTCTGATTGTCGGCGGTTTAAAGCTCGTGCGGGATAATTGCTCATCGACCGCATCCATATGGTTGTCGTAGATGTGCGCATCCCCAATTGTGTGGACGTACTCTCCTAGTTCCAGATCACATTCGCGTGCAACCAGTTGAAGCAGCAGGCTGTAGCTTGCGATGTTGAACGGTACACCTAAGAATAAATCTGCACTTCTCTGGTAGAGCTGTAAGCTCAGTTTCCCGTCATTGACGTAGAACTGGAATAACGTGTGACATGGCGGCAGTGCCATTGTCTCAATTTCAGCAGGGTTCCATGCAGAGACAATATGTCTGCGTGAGTCAGGATTTTGTTTTATCTGCTCAACTACATTTTTAAGTTGGTCGATAATTTCTCCGTTCGGACCTTCCCAATGACGCCACTGCTTTCCATATACATTACCCAATGTGCCGTACTTTTCTGCAAAATCGTCATCATTTAAAATATTTTGTTTAAATGTATCCATTTGCATTTTGTATTCAGTGTTGAAATCTTCGTCTCTGAGTGCGCGACGACCGAAGTCCGTCATGTCAGGCCCGTTGTAGTCCGCGCTTTCAACCCAGCGCTTGAACGCCCACTCATTCCATATATTATTGTTGTACTGTAGTAAGTACTTGATGTTCGTATCGCCACGCATAAACCAAATCAACTCTGTTGCGACTAATTTGAAAAACACTTTCTTTGTCGTGAGCAGCGGGAAACCTTCGCTTAAATCAAAACGCATTTGGTGGCCAAACACTGACGCTGTGCCTGTTCCGGTACGATCTGATTTCTTTTGACCGTTCTCTTTTACATGACGGAGCAACGAGTGATAAGCATTATCAAAGTTATTCATATGCGTGTCCCCTTTTCTTTCTAATTTGAATGAATTATAATAGTAATAAATACATGAGTCTGGGAGTTGTTAATTATGGAAATCTTATTCACAGTTGGTTTTACATTCCTCATGGGTTATTTCATCTGGATGTGCATTATAGACTAAACTAATAGTCACTGGATATTATTTAAGGAAAGGCCTGTGCCTTTCCTTTTTTGTTTGTCTGGATTATTTTTTCTGGGTTGCGCGGTCTAATTGTGACTATGAGCTCCCCTCACGGTCTCGGAAATCGGTCTCTCGGGACTATGAGCAATCCTCGCGGTCCCGGGAATCGCTCTCTCGGGACTCTGTGCTATCCTCGCGGTCCCGGGAATCAGTCTCTCGGGACTCTGTGCAATCCTTATGGTCTCAAGAACGGCTCTCTTGGGACTATGAAGAACTCTCAAGTTCTCAATTAACCGACGAAACCCAATACTAACAATGACTATTAAACGATTCGCTGATATCTTCCATCAAATCTTCAATCGCACGGCCCTCTATATTAAATCTCGGGATGAAGTGCACAAGATTCTGCCCTTTAAACAAAGCCATCGACGGGCTTGACGGTGCCTGTGCGATAAACTCGCGCATACTTTCTGTCGCTTCTTTATCCTGCCCTGCAAATACGCTGACTAAATGCGTCGGCTTCACAGGATTTTGCGTCGCCACTGTCACAGCGGCTGGTCGTGCGATGCCTGCTGCACACCCGCAAATCGAATTCACTACAACAAATGTCGTGTCGTCTTCACCTAAATTATTCATAAACTGCTGTACGTCATCTTCAGTCGTCAGCTCTTTAAATCCTTGATCCGTCAATTCTTTACGCATCGGTACAGCTAACTCAACCATGTGTTGTTCGTATAGATTCATGAAAATCTCTCCTTACTCTATAATTACGCTTGATTATTAATTACGTTCTCAACTTCGTCCAATAAACCGTCCCAATCAGCGTCCGGCTTTTTATCAACAGTGATAAAGTTCAACGCGTGGAACACACTTCTAACGCCTTCCAAATTCAACAAATCATTGATAAATCCAGGATTATCGTCTTCCAGTCGGTCGTACGTCGACGAGCGCGAATCTTCCTTATCGAAGTCGACTGTAATCTTCATTGCATCCGGATTTGGTGTTGGATCTATTTGCAAAACTTTCATAATCATTCTCCTCTATTGTAGTTGATTCCCGTACATTTTTATCTTCTGACCGACTGAGCATTCACTAATGCAAAACTGATGCGCAGCGCTTTTACTTTGCTCGCGGCGCAGCGTCTCTTTAATCAGGCAGCCTTTACAATACCGGTTCTCGAGCTTATTAATCTGAGTAATGGCATATCGTTTCATATGTCTTCCTCCTTACGTAAGTATACAAAAGTTGATGCCTGATTGAAAGAATCACACTCATGCGCGCGAACCTTTCATACATTCAAATAATTTATGTTTTGCCAACTGGTCGACACGTTTATTTTTACTGCGCGGCAGGTGCGATACGATGAACAATGTGAAATTTTCTGTGAGTGCCTGAACCTCTTTTAAGTAAGGCTGATACAGTGCCCGCTTCACATAGTTTTTGTTAACAGCGTCGACAACAAGCTGGGAGTCTGTATAGACGATCGCATGCTTTATGTTGTGCGTGCGGCAATGCCGGAGCGCGTCAATGAGCGCCATCCACTCTGCAATGTGATTATCAACGGCACCGCAGCAGCGGCTGAATTCATATACTGCATCGTCATCGATGATGACACCTGCGCTTGCTGCAAGCGTTGGATTCTCGCGTGCTGCCGCATCAATATAAACTTTAGCCATTGGTTTCACCGAAGTCGAGTGCGTTTAAGTAGCGGCTGGATATTGTGAGTTCATGCGCTTCGAGCTTATTTTGTGCATGTTCGACATCTACTTCAAACGCACTGTTATCTAAAATTTCCTGGATTGGAATGGGTACGTTCATTATAATTGTTGCGAGCTTTAAACTCATATTTAATGATTCGAACTCCGTTTCAATTTTTTCCTGCATGCGCGGTGTAAGTTCGTCTAAGTTACCGATGATGCCTTCTAAACTTTCATATTGTCTGATGAGTTTGAGCGCTGTTTTCTCACCGATGCCGCTGACGCCAAAGTACCCGTCACCCGGATCCCCCATCAACGCTTTCACATCAACGAATTGTTCAGGGGTAATGTCGTACTCACTCACAAACGCATCATAGTCATATAGATGATATTCAGAGAAACCTTTTTTCGTGAGCCATACTGCGTTCGTGCTATCCGGTCTCAACACTTGTAATAAGTCGCGGTCACCTGTAACAATCACTGCATTGTCGACGTAACGTGTGAGTGTCCCAATCACATCATCTGCTTCGAACCCTTCCACGCCCACTTGATATATGCCAAGGTCATCCAGTACTTCTTTTACATAATCAAATTGCGGGATGAGCTGCTCCGGTGGCAGTTCTCTATTTTTCTTATAGCCTTCGAACCACTCGTTGCGGATTGTATGGGCACCCATGTCCCACGTCACGATCACATGTGACGGGTTTGTCATCGTAATGAGTTTATATAAATGACGGACGACACCCTGCACACCGTTTGTCGGAATATCTTTTGAATTGTACATATACTGTTCTCTAAAACTTGTTGCGAAGTAATGGCGGAACAATAAAGCCATTCCGTCTACGATTAAATATTTAGGTTGCATGTGAGAACTCCTTTAATTCGTTATATAACATCTGGTCTTTTCTATAGTCTTCGTCAGACACTGTCTCAAGCGGTGCCGCGAGTGCCTGCTTCAACCCTTTAATATCTTCAGTGGTAAGTGCCGCATAATCTTCAAGATATATATTAATGCGTGTGCGCATCTCAAGTCTGAGTTGTTCTGCTGAAATGTTTTTAGCAAGCGCCCGACTGAGCGTTAAGAGCGTATCATTAAACTTCTTAAAGTTGTGGCGTGCCTGATACAGTTCTTTTTCATAGCCGAGTAAAGTATCCGCATCAATTTCTACTGCCACATCCTGCCACGGAACATTGTGTGTTTCCAACACATGTGTCGTTCTGCTCTCCTGCAGTGATTCATTCACCGCATGCAGAGTGGACGTAATCTCTTTATCTGCTGTTCTGTAAATACTGTTGAATGATGTTGCAACCTGTACATTAATGAATTGTGTAATGTGCGCGAGTATTGATGAAATATTATTCGTGATGTGCTTTTTATCAGTTAATGCATGCGTGTTTAACACACCCTTCAGCTCATCATACAATGCGAGCTCAAGTTGTTTATGCATGTGGTTGAGCAGAATATCAATCTCAACATCGGTCGTGTGTTCAATGTTCAGTAGATTGAGTGCATCCAGTTTAGTTAAGCTCTCTGCTCTTAAATTATTGATGCGAGAGAGTTCCGCCTCTTGATTCTCATACAATTTAATATTACTTTCCACGTGACGGAGGGTCTGATGATACAGCAACTCCAGACTATTCAACTGATTCGTTTCTGTCTGCTCTGTCGCGAGGTCGATGATCGCTTCTTTTGCACGATAAAATGCATCGTCATAATTTGTGATTGCCTGCATCGATGATACCGGCAAAATTGTGCCGGATATATTCATGCGCGTGAGCGAATCTGACATATACTTAACGACACTTCGAAGCTCCGCATCGCTCTTCATCAAGTCTATCGCATTGATGACAAACACAATTGGGAAGTTATCACCCTTCAGTGACTTAATGTAGCTGAGAAATGCCTCGTCTGCACGATTGAATACGTGGTTGTAGTACGAGACGTATACGATGAGATCGCTACCCGTAATAATATTCTTCGTCTCATTCGTGTGCCGCTGGTTAATCGAGTTGATACCAGGAGAGTCGATAATATTAAAGTTGCGTGTAAATTCATTTTGCACCGCGACATATGCCTTATGTATAAAGGTCGCATCCACGTCACTTGCGATTTTCGTTACGATTTCATCAGTGGAGAATGTCGTTGTCGTGCCGAGTAACGGTTTGTAGTCATCATACTTTTCGAGTAAACCTCTTAAAAACGGCTTATAAACATCTCGCACTTCATTTATATGACGCTTGATCCATGTGATGTAAGCATCAAGACTTTTTTTGTCTTGATTTGTAATGATTTTGAGCATGTCGATGACATCTTCTGAAGATTTAAAAATAATTTCTGAAGTCGTATCATTCACTTCAGTAATCGTCGCAGTCGTTGGATTGGGACTTGTCGCTAACATACGCGTTTGTAAGAGCGCATTAATAAACGTCGTCTTCCCTGCACTAAATCCACCGAACACACTGATGTTCGATTTGTTTTGTCTCATCCGCTCAAGCTTATCTGACATCGTTTGATAATATACGTGATATCTCGGATTGCCTTCGAGCGTTTTAACGAGACGCTCAAAGAAAGCTTTGTCATGATTTGCTTCACTTGTTTCAATTGGCACGACGTCTTCAGGTGCTGCTTCTTCACTTGTCTCAATCTCGTATGAGACAGCTTCACTGAATGTCAACTTCTCAATTTCATCTTCAAGATGAATGTGAAAGTGACGATACTGCGTCGTTGTGAGAGATTGTCGCAGCTTCACCAAGTCTTTGATTCTCCGGTAACGTTCAATTTTATCAGCGATATCTTGACTTGAACGCGTCTCCTCTGTGGATACTGTATCAAGTGTGCTCATAAGTTTGAGCACACTATCTACAACATCTTTAGAAAGACATGACTTTAATCCATCAAAATAATTTAATATGTAGTCGTTGGATAATGTCGTAATGGGTTGTGATCCAAGTAACTTATTCGACCAAGTGTAGACGAACGTCTCACCACGAAGTCCATGATCCATGAGCATCGTATTTATCGGAGAATCGACCTGCGCTTTAAGCACATCAGAAAATGCACTGTCTATCTCGCCGAGTAGACGGGATTCCAGCGCTTCTTCTTTTTTCTTCTTACCAAATAACCCTGATACTTTTATCTCGCCGGCTAAAAACTTGAGATAATCCGTAATGGGTTCCTTCACTGTATGTGGGAATAAGTAAGCGTCAGTCATGATTGATTTTGTTTGGTCTTTGATATGTTCGCGGAATTTCGCCGGATCTGCATGAAGGTTGCTGATTGTATTCTCGTGCTGCTCTTTATCGAGTTGAGCGATTTTCGTATCAATGTCTTCAAGTGATAAAGACTCGGTATCCGTATCATCAACTTCGCTTAAACTCGTCTCAATCATATCACTCAAAAACTCGATCTGTTTCGTCTCGATATTTTGAATTATGCGGTCGTGATACTTTTGCTGCCACGCATCACGTTTATGCTCTATATCATGCATAAAGTTTTTTAATGCATCAATTTGGTTATGTTCAGATTCATAGATAGTTGTTGTAAATATATGTTCGGGTGCTATGCCCCACGTGTCCAACGTATGTTTCACACGTTCTAAAAATGTTTCAAATGATAGCTCCATGGCGTTGTGTTTATCGACTTGGTTAATCACTAAAGAGAGCGGAATATTTAAATCACTCAGCTCTTTTAGGAGTGCCAGGTTATGCTCGCTCTCCACATGGTTATACTCCACCGTAAAAAATATGTAATCACTGTTCAATAAGAAGCGCTCGGTGGATTCACTGTGTGCCTTCGTGCGTGAATCGACACCGGGCGTATCCTGAATGACCGTGTCCGTTTTAAATTGCGCGTGCGGCATGCGGAGCACAATCGATTGAATATCAACATCCTGCGCATTAATTGTACGCAGTTCTTCGTAGTCTGCCAACTTCACATACTGATACTGATTGATGTAGGCTTTTATCTCTTCAACCGCGCTGATTTCAACAGATACCGTCTTGCTCGTCGTGGGTACCGGTGAAGCGGGCAGGATTTCGTTGCCCAACAGATAGTTGATGAGAGATGACTTTCCCGCTGAAAAATGACCGATGAAACTAAATGACAACTGGTCTCTATACGTCTTATCAAGCGCATGGTCAATCTGTGAAATTAAATCATCATTATCCGAGCGCACGATTTCTTTTTTTAATTTATATAAAACATCGAGTGTTGCTTTGTTCTTCATGAATTTCTCTTCCTAACTTCGCCATTAAAATATAATATGAAACATAATTAACACGATAAACGTACTCATCAGTGTGCCGATTAAGTAGTATTCCGCAAACTTTGGTTCTTCTGCAATTTTATTATAACGTGCAATGGATTTTGCTGTCAGCACAAAACCGATTGCAGCATACGCACCCGCACCGAGTAAAATTAAAATTGTGAGACGTTCGAGTATTCCAATGAATTCTCCCGCCTGGAGCAATCCGGGATTGTTCTCACCCACTTCTCTTGGCTCAAAATAACTTAGCGTCAGTCGTATGATGATACTCGCCGGTTTGATAATTATTAGAATTGCGAGTGTCCATTGTAATACTTGTAAGAATGACAGGCTGAACTGTTCAATGAAGTAATTATCGCTTGTGAGCCAGGCGTCCGGTGTTGTGAGCCACGTGAAGCTTACCGCGATGATCACTAAGATTGTTGCTACGTGCAGCAGTTGATCTATCGCAAACAACTTGATGGTCTGTTGCCTATCCAGTTTGCGTGATCTTGTATACGTGAATTTAATGTAATCAATTAACCCATGCACAACCGATAAAACGACAGCTAGCAGTATGTAACTGATGTCAAACGTCAGTATGCCGAGTAACAATATGACTGCGCTGTAAATTAATATGTGCGTAAATAATGCGCGTCGGTCCGTCTTTTTATGGTGTGCCATCGT
This sequence comes from Aliicoccus sp., assembly GCA_041838435.1. Classification (GTDB taxonomy): domain Bacteria; phylum Bacillota; class Bacilli; order Staphylococcales; family Salinicoccaceae; genus Aliicoccus. Next base: position 12,275 of record JBGYPO010000079.1, read on the forward strand.
TGTCGACTGGGCATAAAAGTCACCAATGATGTGTCCGATGAGAAACCAGAGTAATGCCGCAATCATATGATGACTTCCTGAATGAAGCGGAGCATTTGTGCTTCGGCTGATTTCACAGAATAGTAGTCCGTCACTTTTAAAGCACGGCTCACTGTTGATTGATTGACGCCCAGTTGTGCAGCAGTCTGATGCTGATTTTCACTCTGTTCTTTGTACATGCGCGTAACTTCCGTCTGCCTGGGCGTCCAGGATGATTTGATGACATACCGGAGACTTAACAGTCCGTTTAGTACGCCGTCATACTGCGTGTCTGAACCTATTCGAATATTAGCACGCGGTGCCGTGTTTTGCTGTTCCTGTGCTTTGATGTCACTGAGCATATCATCCGCCCGGTGATAACACGGACCATCTATCAATGCAGAGTTTTTGTGATTGATTGATGTGCTGAGTGTCCCGATACCAATGCCGAACCTGAGTTTGATGGGTATTGAATCTTCCAGTTCATCTGTAATATCAAACAGATGGACGGCGCTCTTCATCAGTCCCTGAAAGCCATCACCGGAAGTAATCATGAACTCAGCGGCAATGACATCTTTATATTTTTTGTTGAGCTCTTTTAAACGGCGCGATAGTGTCTGTTGGATCTGATCTCTATTCTTAGAATCCCGGGAATTGATAATATCTCCCTTTAACACAATGTAGTTCAAGATTTCTCCCCCCTTTTTTGAATGATATATTTTTTGAGAGAATCGTCGTGTAGAAGTTAACCCGCCTATCTTCTATGCGAGAACTGTCGTGTAGAAGATAACCTGTCTATCCTCTATGCGAGAACCGTCGTGTAGAAGATAACCTGCCTATCTTCTATGCGAGAACCGACAAGTATACGAATAACCGTTTTTCGTATACTTGTGAATCCACAAGCAGAAGTTTGTTCACTTATCTTATCCTTGTGAGTTGACAAGCAGAAGATTCACCGTTTTCGTATGCTTGTGAGCTGACAAGAATACGATTATCGACTTTTCTTATGCTTGTGTATCTATATGAGAAAAATCCCATTTAACACTCCACGACTTTTAATGCACAATTTTATACATAAGTATGTTTAATGTACTTATAATAGCATTAACTATTTATTTTATCAAATAATTACTTCAACAATTTACCCCAATACTGGTAAAATGTTGTCTCAATGTAACCGTTAAATAATTTACGGCGTTTTGTTGCCTTTTTACCGACGATTTGTTCGAATTCCTTATTCGAAGTCATGATATAGACGTTCAAAGTCGGATGTTCTTTCATTAATTCGCCGACTTTACGGTACATTTCTTCAACAGCTTTCGCTTCTCCAATACGTTCGCCATACGGTGGGTTCGTTACAATCTGGACATTCTCTTCTTCAATTTCCAGATCGTGCACGTCTAAAACTGAGAAATCAATATAAGTATCTATGCCTATTTCTTCAGCGTTCTTCCGTGCGATTTCAATCATGCGCGGCTCAATATCTCGTGCAATAATACTGACTTCCTTATCGTAATCCACTTCATCATCGAGTTGCATGCGCATGTCGTCCCACGCTTTTGCTTCATATAACGGCCAGAACTCTGCATCGAATTCTCGATTTAAACCCGGCGCCATATTGATTGCCATCATCGCAGCTTCTATCGCAATCGTCCCCGAACCAACGAATGGATCGAGCAATGTGTTGTTCCCGTTGTATTTCGCGATGTGCAACATGCTCGCAGCCAATGTCTCTTTTATCGGCGCGTCACCCTGCCCCAACCGGTATCCGCGTTTATGCAGTGCATCGCCACTTGTATCAAGTGAGATAATTGCCCGGTCTTTTAAAATATTCACATCCACTTTGAATCGTGGCCCGTCTTCAATTATCCGGCCCGGCACATTATATGCATCTTTCAAATGTTCAACAATTGCTTTTTTCACAATACGTTGTACATCCGGCACACTGTACAATGTCGATTTCTGGCTGCGGCCAGTCACCGGGAAGTTCGCATTTTCCCCTAAAATATCAGACCACGGCAGTGATTTTGTCATCTCAAATAAATCATCAAACGTGTCTGCTTTAAAATCCCCTACGATAAGTCTGATTCTATCTGCTGTCCGTAACATTAAATTCGTTTTAATAATCGCCTGTTTATCTCCGTTGAAATACACACGTCCATTTTCCAGCGTCGTACTGTAACCCAATTCTTCTATTTCATCTGCAACGATACGCTCGAGTCCCATCGGCGTATTTGCGAGTAATTTAAATTCCATAAAAATACCTCCACATCTATTAATTAAAGTATACTTTATCTTGCTTCTTTCCACCATTTGTTATAATAAAAAGAAAACATAAGCAGGTGAGCACATGTCAAAAATTACGCAAGCGTTCGAATATGTAGATTTAGGAAAATATAACGAAGCTGAAGCACTTTATCAGGAATTATTAAATGACAATCTTGAACCGAAAGATTACGAGTCTGTGCTGTTTGGACTTGGCTATCTCTATGCGTTCACGGAGCGCTATGATGATGCGATTCGCATTTATGAGCAGCTGCTTGAGAGAGCAGAGAATGATTCTGAACGTGCGGTTGCATATCATCAGATTGGTATGGTGTACCGCATGCGCCGCGATATTGATAAGTCGAAGCAGTTCTTTGGCTTTGAGCTCGATATTATCAAGGATAAAGACCACAACGACCTGGCTGTTTCGGCAAACTTTTATGAATTTGCCGAAGTTTATAAAATTGAAGGCGAGTTATCTAAAGCTGTTGAAATGGGTTACGGCGCGCTTGATCATGCGCTCAGAAGCGAAGATGACATTGCGCTTGGATGTGCGCACCGCGTGCTTGCCGATATATTCCAGGAACAAGAGCAGGATGCACTCGCAAAATTCCACTATGCGCACTCGCTTGAGAATTTTCAGGCTGCTGAAGATATGACCGCAATAATGGATCTCAACGACACGATCGATTCGATGAGTTGATTAATAGGAGGTGCGTTGTCTCGCGTTCGGCCGCGTGCACCAGAGCAGATTTTAGAGTCGTCGTGCACGCCAAACCGTTCCCCGCGTGCACCAGAGCAATTTTTCTGGACGTGGTGCACGCCAAACGTCTCGCCGCGTGCACCAGAGCAGATTTTCAAGGCGTGGTGTACGCCAAACGTCTCGCCGCGTGCACCAGAGCAATTTTTCTGGACGTGGTGCACGCCAAACTGCTCGCCGCGTGCACCAGAGCAGATTTTCGAGGCGTGGTGCACGCCAAACGTCTCACCGCGTTCACCAGAGCAGATTTTCAAGCCATGGTGCACGCCAAATCACTCACCGCGTGCACCAGAGCAATTTTTCAAGACGTGGTGCACGCCAAACGTCTCACCGCGTGCACCAGAGCAGATTTTCAAGGCGTGGTGCACGCCAAA